>CACYTU010000033.1 GCA_902777355.1 uncultured Lachnospiraceae bacterium
GACAAGACCATCGATTACATGAATCTGGACAAGGAAGAGAACCCCGCACTGGGCTTCCGTGCGATCCGTATCTGCCTGACCAGAAAAGAGTTCTTCAAGAAACAGCTCCGCGCTCTGCTGCGCGCTTCCGCATACGGCAACATGGGCATCATGTTCCCCATGATCATCAGCAAGTGGGAACTTGTTGAGGCCAAGGCTATCATGGAAGAGTGCAAAGAGGAGCTCCTCAAAGAAGGCCACAAGGTAGGCAAGTTCCAGGTCGGTATCATGATCGAGACTCCTGCTTCCGTCTTTGTAGCTGACGAGCTGGCAGAAGAAGTCGACTTCTTCTCCCTGGGCACAAACGACCTGACCCAGTACACCTGCGCGATCGACCGCCAGAATGCGAAGCTGGAGCGCTTCTCCGACACGCATCACCCCGCAGTCCTCAGAGCCATCAAGATGACTGTAGATGCAGGCCACAGGCACGGCGCATGGGTAGGCATCTGCGGCGAGCTGGGTGCAGACCCGACTCTGACAGAGACCTTCCTCCGCATGGGCGTAGACGAACTCTCCGTCAACGCGAAGAGCGTCCTTCCTCTGCGTAAGATTATCCGCAGCATCGACCTCTCCAAGTCCACAGAGTGGAAAATGAACGAGGTCTGATCCTGAACGGGGGCAATGCCTCTCGTATGATCATATGCTTTGTATGGAATTCCCTGCTTAAAGAGGCGGCTGAATAATGAACTGACCGGCTCCCGCAAGACAGCGTTTCCGCGAGAATGGTCTTCCGCAGGACAGCGCCCCCGCAAGACAGCGTTTCCGCAAAAATGTGCTTCCGCAGGAAAGCATTGTAAAACAAAAAAATACTGTCACCGGATTATAAAAAAAATAAGTCCGGTGGCAGTTTTTTATGACACGGCCGGCGCAATGAATTTCTCCACTTTGTGGAAGGAAAGTCGCTGGCAGGCCGGTTCCGATTTGGGGAGGCACAGGTCGGCGTGCCTTCCTCAACTTATTTTCATATTGTGCCGCACGCAAAAAATCCCCCCTGCTTTTGCAGGGGGTGTAGATATTTACACAGGAAGTTATTTGTCTGCCAGATCATTCAGCAGTCCCATGATGGTGGAAATGGATCCCTGCTGGCCGGCTCCGGCCATGGCTTCGATGTATTTATCCCGATTGTGGTAGAGCTCCCGGACGGTGGATACGAGTTTCCTGTCAAGGATCCCCTCCTCCTCGCTCTCGACCAGGACTTGGGAGAAACCCTGGGCTTCGAAGGAGCGGGCGTTGAGAATCTGGTCACCTCTGGTCCCGATGGAGAGGGGGATCAGAAGATTGGGCTTTTGCAGTGCCAGGATCTCGAAGATGGCGTTGGCTCCTGCCCGGGAGACGATCACGTCGGCTGCCGCAAAGAGGTGCTTCAGGTCTTCTTTGACATATTCAAACTGCTTGTAACCCGCGATGCCTTCTTTGGAATCGTCGTATTTTCCGGCTCCGCACAAATGGACAATGTTGAAATCGGGAAGCAGGTCGTCCAGATGCCTGCGCACAGCCTCGTTGACGGAGAGGGCGCCCTGACTGCCGCCCATGACCATCAGGACGGGCTTGGACGCGGAATCCGTGAAGCCGCAGATGCGGAGTCCCTCTTGGCGGCTGCCTGTAAAAAGCTCCTCCCGGATGGGAGTGCCGGTCAGGACAGCTTTGCCCTTGGGCAGCTTTTCCACAGTCTCGGGGAAATTGCAGCAGACTTTGTCCGCAGCCTTGAAGCAGAGCCTGTTGGCCAGCCCGGGCGTCATATCGGATTCATGGATCACACAGGGGATCTTCAGCGCGGCGGCGGCCCTGACGACCGGCACGCTGACAAAGCCCCCTTTGGAGAAGACGACGTCGGGACGGTATTTCTTTAAAAACCTGCGGGCCTTCAGAAAGCCGCCGGCTACCCGGAAGGGATCCGTGAAGTTCTTCAGATCGAAATAGCGGCGCAGCTTGCCGGTGGGAACACCGACGTAGCGGATCCCGCAGTCCCGGACCAGTTCCTTTTCGATGCCGTTCACGGAGCCGATATAGGTAACTTCGTAGCCTGCCTCCTTCAGATGGGGAAGGAGAGCGATGTTGGGAGTCACATGGCCGGCGGTTCCTCCGCCGGTAAGGACGATTTTTTTCTTTTTTGTGTTTGTCATATCTTTATCTGAATCCCTGGCTGTTTCTGAATATATATCTGTTTCTGAAATATATCTGTTCTGAAATATTAACCCTTTTCAGCGATGGCGGCCCTGAGGGCTTTGGCCAGCTGGTCGGGACAGGATGTGTTTTTGAAACCGCAGCGGATCCCCTCGAGAGAGGAGATGACTTCCTCTGCGCGGCGGCCTGTCACCAGACTGCTGATGCCCTTCAGATTTCCGTTGCAGCCGCCGGTGAAGCTGACAGAATTGATAATGTGGTCGCTGTCTATTTCCAGTTCGATCCTGCTGGAGCAGGTGCCTCTTGTTCTGTATATCATATCTCTATACTCCTTATGAAAGTTTTTTGACTTGCAAACAACTGATTAGTAAATTGGTAAACTGATAAATGAAACCGAAAAATGTTAATTAAAATAACTTATAACTGTTAATTAAAATAACTGATAAGGGTGTTATTTAAAATAACTGATAAATGCTATTTTAAATAACTGATAAATGTTGATAAAAATCGATTGAACATGATAATACAGCAGGCAGCGGAGTTTGTAAACGGGAAACAACAGTAATTTCCATGCACGGGCTGTGTCTTCAGGCTGTGTTGTCGTGTCATAGCGTCATAAAAAGGGGAGCAGGCGGTTAGTGCCTGCTCCCGTCAGATTACGGCAGGAATGATAATAACTGCGCACAAGCGCAGGACCCGCGGGCGGGTCTTAAGCCGATATTACCGGAAAAGTAACCGGCAAATATTACTGGCAGAGTTCCTTTGCCATCTGAGCCAGGGCGGCTCTGCTGTCGTCCTTGAGAGCGGACTTGATGGTGACGGATGTCTCCAGGAACTTGATGTTCTTGCAGCCTTCGAGCATGGAGTGCATGGTCTTCTTTGCGACAGGAGCCCATGTGCCGTTCTCGATGAGGCCGATGGTGCGGTTCTGATAGAAGCGCTCAACCAGGTGCTCGATGAAGGTGTGCATGAAGGGGAAGATGCTGTTGTTGTAGGTTGTGGTAGCCAGGACCAGACGGTCATAGCGGAATGCATCCTCGACAGCCTCAGGCATATCGTCGCGGGCAAGGTCTGTGACCACGACCTTCTCGCAGCCTTCCTTCTTCAGAAGTTCTGCCAGCTCCATGACAGCTTCTTTTGTGTGCCCGTAGACGGAAGTGTAGGCGATCAGGACGCCCTTTTCCTCGGGTGTGTAGGAAGACCACTTGTCATAGAGGTCGACATAATAGCCCAGGTTTTCGCGCAGCACGGGGCCGTGCAGAGGGCAGATGATTTGGATGTCCAGACCGGCGGCCTTCTTGAGCAGGTTCTGGGTCTGCAGACCGTACTTGCCGACGATACCGAAATAGTAGCGGCGGGCCTCGCATGCCCAGCCTTCAGGATCCTCAACGTCATTGGCGCCGAACTTGCCGAAGCCGTCAGCGGAGAAGAGGACCTTGTCGGTGCTGTCATAGGTGACCATGACTTCAGGCCAGTGAACCATGGGAGCAAGGACGAAATTGAGGACATGTGTGCCCAGCTCAAGCTTGTCACCGTTCTTGACGACCAGCTTCTTCATAGCGGGATCCAGATCGAAGAACTGGCCCATGAAGGTGAAGGTCTTGGCGTTTCCGACAACAGTGGTGTCGGGATAGACAGCCAGGAAGTTCATGATATTGGCGGAGTGATCGGGCTCCATGTGCTGAACCACCAGATAATCAGGCTTTCTGCTGCCCAGGACTTTCTTCAGATTGCCCAGCCACTCGTCGGTGAATCTGGCGTCGACCGTGTCCATGACGGCGATCTTCTCGTCCATGATGACATAGGAGTTGTAAGCCATGCCCAGGGGGACAACATACTGACCCTCGAACAGGTCGATATCATGATCGTTGACGCCGACATACTTGATAGAATCTGTGATCTTCATAATAAACACTTCTCCATTTGTTGAATATTATTTGACTGTTTTTCAGAGTTCTGACCTAAAACAAATCATTAAAACAAACCGTTTCCGCCTTGCTCAGGGCAGAAATAAATTCATATAATATAATACAGCAAAACGCCTGTGAATTAAAGCCTGTCCGTACTTAAATAACAGATTAATACGTATTGCCTATTTTTAAATAGAACAGGCGGCGGACAGCAAATAGGGTTCAAAACAGGCTGCAGGAAGATAAGGTGATCCGGAACAGGCTTGCAGGCGCGGAAGGGAATCCGGGACAGGCTGCAGGAAGATAAGGTGATCCGGAACAGGCTTGCATGCACAGAAGGGGAACTGGAACAGGCGGCGGACAGATAAGGTGATTCATTTCAGACCGGGGACAGCGGAGGAGCTTTTATGATCAGGCCGGAGATGGCAAGAAAATTCATAGACCAGATTACAGAATACACGGAATACAACATCAACATAATGGACGAATCGGGTGTGATCATTGCCAGCCGTGATCCCAGGCGTGTCGGTACCTATCACGAAGCTGCCGACAGGATCATCCGCGGAAAGGAAGAGATCGTCGTCATAGAGGATGACAAGATCTATCCCGGCGTCCTGCCCGGCATCAATATGGCCATCATGGTCAATGGAAAAAAGGAAGGTGTCGTAGGTGTCACCGGGGATCCCAACCATATCCGCGAGGTCGCCATGGTGACCCGTCTGGCGATCGAGGCCATGCTCAAATATGAAAAACAGCAGGAGGACATTCTGCTTCGCCAGGGAAGGAAGGAGACCTTTTTCCACTTGCTGACCCGCATCGAAGGGGCCGATCCATCGGAGCTTCGCGCCGCTGCCCGCGTGCTGGAGTACGATGAGTCCATCCTCCGTATTCCCATTCTGTGCAGGATCCTTGACAATACGTCTCCTGACCGGATCCTGGAGGCGCTCCGGGCCAATGACGGACACTGGATCCAGGATTTGAGCACTGTTCTGGACGAGAACCACGTCCTGGTCTTCCGCACCATCCGCAAACCCGGAGCGGGAAGAAGCTATCATCTTCGGGAGGCAGTTCTCTCCTATTTGGACCGGACTCTGCGGCGGATGGACCGGGGCGGAGTGCAGGCTGTCTTCTACGTGGGCACACCCCAGAATTCTTTTTCCCAATACATCTACGCCTATCAGCACTGCAAGTGGATGGAGGGCAGGTACAGGGGAGGGAAAGATTTAACCGGAGAGGACAGAGTGCGGTTTTTTTATGATCACACACAGGAATATTTTTACTCGGTCCTGCCCAGAGAGGAGCTGCACCGGGTTTTCTTCCAGTACAGCCGCCAGCTGCAGCGGGAGGACCGCAAACAGTTCATCGAGGCTGTGGGAGCCCTCATCGAGACTAATTTCAACCTGACAGAAGCCGCGAAAAGGCTTTATATCCACAAAAATACTATGTTGTACCGATATAACAAACTCAAGGACATGCTGGACATCGATCCGATCCGTGTTGCGGCGGACCGGACCTTCCTGATCCTGCTCTACCACAGCCTTCAGAATTGATTTGAGCTGGCTGCGGCGGACCGGATCTTCCTGATTTTGCTCTGCCACAGCCTTCAGAACTGATTTAAGCCAGGCTTCGCAGCGGTTTGCGGAGCCGTTCTGCTGTTCCTGTTCCCGAAAAAGCCGGACGAGCCCCTTTTGGAAGGGCTGGCAGTGCTGATGCAGTACCTAAATACACTTACACCAGACAGAACGCCTGTTTTGTGCCGACGGTACATAAATGGGCGCTTTTTTTATATTAGGGAATCATGGCTGATTCGGGGCTTCCCCATTATCATTGTCTTATAAAGAAAAGAAAAAAAGACAGGCAAAAGGAACCGCAAAGAGAGCTGCAATAAGAAGCATCAAAAACAAAGCATCAAAAACAAAGCATCAAAAACAAAGCATCAAAAACAAAGCATCAAAAACAAAGCATCAAAAACGAAGCATTAAAAACGAAGCATCAAAAAGAAGCAGCCAAGAAACAGTAAAGAAACAGTAAAGAAACAGCAAAAAGAACCGAATGTATACAGACGGCGCAGGAGAAAACAGACGCGGAATCACCGGTCAGCAGGCCACTTTACCGGGATCCGGGACAGACTCAGTCACTTTTTTACAGATTATTTTTAAAACAGAACCTGGAACAAAGCTAAAAGACAGCAAAGCTATAAGAAAAAGGAGAAAACAAAAATGGATGCACAGTTCACTACCCTTGGAGCGATCATAGGACTTGCAATCGCCATCGTTCTGATCATCAAAAAAGTACAGCCTGCATACAGCCTGATTTTCGGCGCTCTGATCGGAGGTCTGATCGGCGGAGGCGGCCTCGACACGACCGTCAGCACCATGGTCAGCGGCGCGGGTTCCATGATGTCCTCAGTCCTGAGGATCCTGACCAGCGGAATTCTCGCGGGCGCCCTGATCAAGACCGGGTCCGCGGAAAAGATCGCGGAGACCATCGTTGAGAAGCTCGGCGAGAAACGCGCCGTGGCAGCGATCGCAGTCGCCACCATGATCATCTGCGCCGTCGGCGTCTTCGTAGACATTTCCGTCATCACCGTCGCTCCGATCGCCCTGGCAATCGGAAAGCGCGCCGGCCTCTCCAGGAGCGGAATCCTGGTCGCCATGATCGGCGGCGGCAAGGCCGGAAACATCATCTCCCCCAACCCCAACACGATCGCCGTCTCCGAGGCTTTCGAACAGCCCCTGACATCTGTCATGGCGCGCAATATCATCCCCGGGCTCTGTGCTCTGGCCATGGCCATCATCCTGGCATCCATCCTTGTGAAAAAGGAAGGTGAGGAGATCCAGGCATCCGACCTTGAGGGTGCAGGAGACAAAGAGCTTCCCGGCTTTCTTCCCGCTATCCTCGGCCCTGCCGTGGTAATCATCATGCTGGCACTCCGTCCCATCGCGGGAATCGCGATTGACCCCCTGATCGCCCTCCCCGTGGGCGGAGCAGTCAGCACGATCGCTACCGGCAAAGTAAAACACTTTATCGAATACACGGAATTCGGCCTCACTAAGGTCATCGGTGTCTCCATCCTGCTGATCGGCACCGGGACGATCGCCGGTATCATCAAAGCTTCCGCCCTGCAGTAGACGTGACCACAGTCCTCGAAGCCATGAACATGCCCGCCTTCGTCCTTGCTCCTCTGTCAGGCATCCTGATGGCAGCGGCAACAGCTTCCACGACAGCCGGCGCAACCGTCGCGGCACAGACCTTCGCACCCACCCTTATTTCCGGCGGCGTGTCCGGCCTCGCGGCAGCAGCCATGATCCACGCCGGCGCCACCGTCCTCGATTCCCTGCCTCACGGCTCATTCTTCCACGCGACCGGCGGCGCCGTGAACATGAGCATCGGCGACCGCATGAAGATTATTCCCTTCGAGGCGGCCATCGGAATCACCAGCACGATCGTCTCCGTGATCCTTTACCTTGTACTGCACTGAAACAGAACTGAAACTGTATTGAAAAATTACTGCATTGAAAAATATTTACCGCACTGAAACAGCATTGAACAGTTTAATGCACTGAAACAGCATTGAACAGTTTGCTGTACTGAAACAGCATCGAACAGTTTACTGCACTGAAACAGAACTGAAATTGTATTGCTGTCCTCCCCCGGGCAGTGCGGGCCAATGGCCCGATAAAATATTAGCGGATATTTGAATGGCATTTGTAGAATATTTTGTTCAGCTTTTTATGGAATATACGGATAAAATTCTTTAATATAGTAATTGTAACAAGCATAAAATATTCGGGTCGAAAAAGTGTATATGGATGATCCGGATGCTTATGCGGACAGCTGTAAAAAGGCGAAAGGAAATGAATGTGAGGGGGCTGCAGGCAGGACCGGTGACCGTGTGATCACGGGGAAAGCCGCAGTACATTCGTGGAACAGACGACCTGGAAAAAGGAGGGTAAACATGAAACTTATTTTTGCATCAGATTCTTTCAAGGGAACTCTTTTGAGCGAGAAAACTGTCGAGCTTCTGACAAAGGCCTCTCATGAAGTGTTCGGTCCCTGTGAGACTTACGGCGTTCCCGTGGCGGACGGCGGAGAGGGGACTACCGACGCTGTTGTCCTGGCGACAAAGGGCGAAAAGGTCTATACGGACGTACACGGTCCCCTGATGGAAATGACCCGCGCCTATTACGGGATTCTGAGCGACACTGAGGCTGTGCTGGAGATGGCCCAGGCCTCTGGTCTTCCCATGGTTCCGGAAGAGAAGCGCAATCCCCTGAACACCACTACCTACGGCACCGGCGAACTTGTCCTGGCTGCTGTCAACGCCGGCTACACAGATATTTCCATCGCCATCGGCGGATCCGCCACCAACGACGGCGGAATGGGCTTCGCAAGCGCCCTGGGCATCAAATTCCTGGATGCCGAAGGCAATGTCCTGGAGGGCAAGGGAAGCGAGCTGGAGAAGGTCGCGCACATCGATGTGAGCGGCATCCCTGAAAATATCCGCAAGGCTCATTTCACCGTTATGTGCGATGTCACCAACCCTCTGTGCGGCAAGGACGGAGCTACCTATACCTTCGGAAAACAGAAGGGCGGCACTCCTGAGATCCTCGACCGTCTTGAGAAAGGAATGCAGAACTACCGCGACGTCATCATCCGCGAGTTCGGCCAGAACCCCGACGAGACCCCCGGCACCGGCGCTGCGGGCGGCCTGGGCGCGGCCCTGAAGATCTTCTTTGACGCGGAGATGAAATCCGGCATTGATACCGTCCTCGATCTCATTGATTTTGATTCGGTGATCTACGGTGCCGACCTGATCGTGACCGGCGAGGGCAGGACCGACTGGCAGAGCTGCTTCGGAAAAGTCATGCAGGGTGTAGGCGACCGCGCAATGAAACAGAATGTCCCCGCTGTGGCTCTCTGCGGCGGTCTTGGAAAGGGCTATGCCGACATTTATGAGCATGGCATTGATTCCATCATGACCACCGTCGACGGCCCCATGGAACTGTCCGAGGCGCTTGACCGCGCGGAGGAACTCTACTACATGGGCGCAGTGCGGCTCTTCCGCATGGTCCGCGCCGGAATGCGCATGAAATAATACGGAAAAACCAGGGATATCAGCTAAAACCGGTTAAAACCGGGATGATCAGGAAGAAACCGGGACGTTGGGGACATGTAAAAACCAGGTCCCCGGGAAAACTACAGCAATGTGCTGACAGAAGGAGGGCAGTATATGCGTAAGACAAAAATCATTTGCACGATCGGCCCGGCCAGTGAGAGCGAAGAGAAGCTCCGCGAGCTGATCGAGGCCGGCATGGACGTGGCAAGATTTAATTTTTCCCACGGAACATATGAAGAGCACCAGGCAAAATTCAAGCGTCTGGTCAGGCTTCGCCATGAGATGGGCAGGCCGGTAGCCACGCTGATGGACACCAAGGGTCCTGAGATCCGCCTGCGTGATTTTGAGGGCGGAAAGGCCGTGCTCGAGCGGGGAAAAGGTTTTACGCTGACGACCGAGGAAGTCATGGGAACCGCGGAGCGCGCTGCGATCAGCTACAAAGGTCTGGTCAATGACGTCTCCAACGGCAGCTGCATCCTGATCGACGACGGACTGATCGAGCTCCGCGTCGATAATGTTACCGAGACGGAGATTCACTGCACCGTGGTCAACGGAGGCCCCGTCTCCAATCACAAGGGCGTCAATGTTCCGGGCGCCGAGCTCTCTATGCCTTTCATCAGCGACCAGGACCGCCAGGACATCGAGTTCGGCTGCAAACTGGGCTACGAGTACATCGCAGCCTCCTTTGTCAGAACGGCTGAGGACGTTCGCGACATCCGCAAGATCCTGGACAAGTTCGGCAGCAGGATGAAAATCATCGCCAAGATCGAGAGCACCCAGGGCGTCAACAACATCGACGAGATTCTCGACGAGGCGGACGGCGTCATGGTGGCCCGCGGCGACCTGGGCGTGGAAGTTCCGCTTGAAGAGGTCCCCGTATACCAGAAGCACATCATTCACCTGGCTGAGGTCAAAGGAAAGATCGTCGTCACTGCCACCCAGATGCTGGATTCCATGATGCACAATCCCCGCCCGACCCGCGCCGAGGCGACAGACGTCGCCAACGCGATCTACGACGGGACGACGGCGATCATGCTCTCCGGCGAGACAGCCAGCGGCTCTTATCCCGTCGAAGCCGTCACAACCATGGCCAGGATCGCCGTGGCTGCCGAAAGTGACGTCAACTACAGGAAGCGTTTCGGCAAGCGTTTTGACGAGCGCAGTAACGATGTCACGACTGCTATTTCCCATTCGACCTGCATGGTGGCCCAGGAAATCAACGCCAAGGCAATCGTCACTGTCACCATGTCCGGATTTACTGCCCGTCAGATCAGCCAGTACAAACCGCTCTGTCCCATCGTGGCCTGCTCGGTGAGCGAGCCCGTGGCCTGCCAGATGAACCTTCTCTTCGGAGTCATTCCCCAGAACATCCCCCAGGAGGACAACGAGGAGATGCTCTTTGAGGCAGCCATCATGGCCGTAAAGAAAGCCGGCATAGCGGAAAAGGGCGACACGGTCGTGCTCACGGCGGGTCTGCCCCTGGGCGAAGCGGGCAATACCAACATGATCCGCGTGGTCGAGGTTTTCTGATTCATTTAATATGATTCCACAGCCCCATGTTTAACAAATATGTCTGTTAAAGCAGCGGGGAAGACGCGAAGTAAATGCAGGGCGAACCCGGAATCTGCGGACATTTTCCGGGCGCCCGCCCTATGAGCATAGTATTGCATCGCAGCCCGTCAGAGCAATCTGAAGCTTTCATCATAACTGTTTGAAAAACAGCCGGCGTATTCTTGTGACTTCAGTCATGAGAACGCGCCGGCTTTTGTATTTTCCGCCTTTGCCTGCTTCTTGCAGGCGGCCTGCAGAAGATGTATAATTTAGAAAACTACGTCTGTAGACGTATGACGGAAGGCGACGTTGTTTTTAAAAGGACGGGCAAAGATGAGAACTATTTATCACGGTTCTGTAAAAATCATAGAACAGCCGCAGTACGGTGCCGGCAGGAAGGACAACGATTATGGCCTGGGATTTTACTGCACGGAAGACATGGAGCTGGCTAAAGAATGGGCGGCCTCGGATGAGCGTGGCGGCTTTGTAAACTGCTATGAAGTAGAGGAAGATGGGATGTGCTTTCTGAATCTCCAGCAGATACCTGAGGAAAGCGGCAGTTATTCCGCGCAGGAGCGAATGATTCTGCAATGGATGGCACTTCTTGTGGACAACAGGGCAATCAGGCTTGGAAGTCCGGTCGAGAGAAGAGGGAAGGAGTATCTGATCTCGTGTTTTCTACCTGATATTTCCAAATATGACTGCCTGATTGGGTACAGGGCCGATGACTCCTATTTTTCATACGCGAGGGCTTTTTTGAGTAATACACTGACTATTGGTCAGCTGTCTGCAGCGATGCGCCTGGGAAATCTCGGGCTTCAGTATGTCATACGGAGTCCACGCATGTTTGACAGGATCCGCTTCCTTGAGACAGTTCCTGTAGACGGGGGCGTGTATTTCCCCAAGAGGATACAGAGGGATCAGAGCGCCAGGAAGGAATTCCGCAGGATGCTGGACCAAGAGGCAGGGGAAGGCAGATATCTCAGCGATTTGATGCGTGAAAATGACAGGACAGGGAGATGAGTCTATGCAGGGGACATATTCTGAAATCTATCTGGACGAAGCTATACGAAATATGGGTGAAATGATCGAGTATGGGGAAGAGGCCTGCGGTCTGGAACAGGATTTGCTTCTCAGAATATTCATCCGAAGCGGGTATGCAGACCGGTGGGAAAAGGGAGATCCGAGGGTCATCTGCGGTCTGTCCGGCACGGAGCTTTGCCGCCGTCTGATCGTGGAATCCGGGATGAAAAGGGAGGAAGAGCCTGATCCATTTGTCCGGTATGAAACAGGAGAAGCATATTGGAGGGGCTTTGTGTTGGCCTATTACCAGTGGCGCAGCTCCCGAACATTCTCAGAGATCCTTTCATTTATCGGACGGAAGGATCTTCAACGCATGTACCCGGCCTATCACACTGCTTCGGAAGAGAAGACTGTGGATGAACTCGAAGCACTGCTTCAGCGAAGAGGCAGCGTCTCACGGCTGCAGATGTACCGGAAAAGGCTGGGCTTGTCTCAGCAGGAACTCTCCGAAAAATCGGGGGTCAATCTGCGGACCCTGCAGGAGTATGAAATCGGAAGGAAGGACCTGCGCAGGGCTGCTGCGGGGACGGTTCTGTCATTGTCACGGGCACTCTGGTGCGCCCCTTCGGAACTGATCACCTGACCTCAGGACGTGTCAAGTCCTCTTAAAAGCATGTTTTGAAATAATGCTGATTCTGCGTTATACTATACTGCATGAATGGATTTGCAGAGATTATAGGGCAGGACATCATAGTCTCCCATTTACAGAACGCGCTGCGGACCGGTGAGGTCTCGCACGCTTACATTTTAAACGGAGCAAAGGGCTCCGGGCGTCATATGATCGCCCGGAGCTTTTCGGCTGCTCTTTTTTGTGAAGATCCTCAGACCGTGGACGGCCGTGTCGATGCGTGCGGACAGTGCATGGCCTGCCTGCGGACCGCGTCCGGCAGCAATCCGGATCTGATCATTCCTGCGCGGGAAAAAGAGAACAGCATAGGTGTCGGCGATATACGGAAAATGCGTGCCGACGTTCAGGTGAAACCTTACAGCTCCTCCCGCAAGATCTACATCCTTGAGGACGCGGAAAAAATGACTCCCGCGGCACAGAACGCCCTGCTCAAGACTCTGGAAGAGCCGCCGTCCTACGCCGTGATCATTCTGCTGGCGGACGGCACTTCCGCTTTCCTGCCCACGATCATGAGCCGATGCGTGACCCTGCCCCTGCGCCCCGTGCCCGAGAAGGCAGTGGAAAAGTGCCTGATCGAGCGCTTCGGAGCCGACGAAAACCGCGCCCGCCTCTGCGCCCGTTTTTCGGGCGGAAGCATAGGCCGCGCCGCCCAGCTCCTTGAAAATGAAAAATTTGCCGCGCTCCGTCAGAAAACGATTGCCTTTATGCGGGAAATAGATAATAAAGACGCCGCGGAAATAGCGGTTTTTGCCAGAGAGACCGCTGCGGACAACGAGACACAGGACATGATTGACTTCGTCCTGACCTGGAACCGCGATCTGATGGTATGCCGCAGCACCAAAAGTACAGAAAACTTGATTTTTACCGATGAAGTACAGTATATTATAAAAGCCGCGAGTGCGCTCTCCTGGAGCAGTCTCCAGTCTATATCAGAGGCGGTCTTCCGGGCGCGCAGACGCCTTTTTTCAAACGTGAACGCCGAACTCACCCTGCAGATGATGCTGCTGGAGATCCGCAGAGCATGCATCAGCGGGAGTTCATGAGTTTATAGATCGATTGCCGGTCTTCAGAATGGCCACCAATCGCAGTTTATTTTATTCTTCATCTTAGAATCAAAAAGATGGATTGAGGTATTTAAATATGGAAAAAACCGAAACCGGCATGGTGAAAGTCGTCGGAGTCCGCTTCAGGACTGCCGGCAAAATATACTATTTTGACCCGGGCGATTTTGAGCTGTCCAGGGGCAGCCACGTAATCGTGGAGACCGCCAGGGGACTGGAGTACGGCTTTGTCGTGGGCCCGCCCATGGAAGTGGAAGAGAAGGATATCACCCCGCCTCTCAAGGCGGTGATCCGGATCAGCACGGAGGAAGATGACCGCCGCGAGAAGAAAAACCGCGAGCGCGAGCGGGAGGCCTTCTGGATCTGCCGTGAAAAGATCCTGAAGCGGGGCCTGGATATGAAGCTGATCGACGCCGAATATACATTTGACAACAGCAAGGTCCTTTTTTATTTCACAGCGGACGGACGCGTGGATTTCCGTGAGCTGGTCAAGGACCTGGCCGGAGTGTTCCGCACCCGCATCGAGCTGCGCCAGGTGGGAGTCCGCGACGAGACCAAGATCCTGGGCGGCTATGGCAGCTGCGGCAGGCCCCTTTGCTGCCACACATGGCTGTCTGATTTCGTGCCTGTTTCCATTAAAATGGCCAAAGAGCAGAATCTCTCGCTCAACCCGGGCAAGATTTCCGGTGTGTGCGGGAGACTGATGTGCTGCCTCAAAAACGAGGCCGAGACCTATGAGGAACTCAACAAGACCCTTCCTCATCCCGGCGATGAAGTGGAGTCCTCGGATGGCCTCAACGGCCTGATCGAGAGCGTCAACATCCTCCGCCAGACGGCCCGCGTCATTGTGGAAGTGGATGACGAAAAAGAACTCCACGAGTACCATGTCAGCGACCTCACCATCCTGCGCAGACGCCGTAGGGGAACCAGCCGTCCGACCATGCAGAAAAATGCCAACGTCCAGAAGGGCGGATCCAGGCAGCCTGTCGGAAAGGAAAAAGAGTCTAAAGAAAAAGACGCAAGAGAACCCAGGGACGGCAAAGAGGGCAGAGAAGGCAGAGAAGGACGCCAGGGCAAGGAAGCGCGGGACAGAAAAGACGAGCGCAGAGAAGACAGAAGAGAAGACCGCAGGGATTCCCGTGAAGCCCGCGAAGGGAGAGAAGACCGCAGAGAGCCCCGCGATAGCCGCGAAGCAAGAGAAAACCGTGAGCCCCGCGATAGCCGCGGTAAATCCTCCGGCTTCCGCGAAAACGGCGACAGAGCCGACCGCGACAATCAGGAGCAGGCGGGAAGCGGCCGCGAGCGCGGCAGGAGAGACCGGGGCAGGAACCGCGGTGACAGGCGCCGGGAAGGACGCCTCCGCAGAGAAGACGGCGGCGACAGCGCGCCTTCCGCAAACAGCGAGAAAGCCCCGCAGTAATGCAAAGCGACAGTAGCGCAGATCTGCAGTAATGCAAAGCGACAGTAATACAGACCTGCAGTAATGCAAAGCGACAGTAATGCAGACCTGCAGTAATGCAAAGCGACAGTAACGCAGATTTGCAGTAATCCAGCCCCGCAGTAATGCCTGAATTTCCTTCCGGAACTTCGTGACCGGGCTGCGAACCGCAGATAACCGCTGCGCACCGCGAAGCGGGATTTCGCTTGGCAAAAAGCACTAAGCACCGCGAAGCGGGACTTCGCTTGGCAAAAAGCACTAAGCATTGCGAAGCAGGATTTCGCTTGGCAAAAGCACTAAGCACCGCGAAGCGGGACTTCGCGCAGCAAAAAGCACTAAGCATCGCGAACCGCTTTTTGCCCTGCCGGAGGAATAAAAAACACAGCAATTTCACTTTACGCGCAACAGAACAAGACTGACTGTTGAAAAAGATATGATATGATGACTGACAAGCAAAAGGAATCCCCGGGCGGCACAGCTGCGTGCCCGTCCGACGGGACAGCCGGTTCCGACACCGGTTCAGGGGTCCATGGATCCGCTGATCTCGTGCGGCCGGGGGAACGGGTGGACGACCTGCAGCGCGCAGGTCTACGCATCATTCAGGACCCTGAACTTTTCTGCTTCGGTATGGACGCGGTTCTTCTGTCTGCCTATGTGCAGATGAAAAAGGCGCGACGGGGCCTTGACCTGGGAACGGGAAACGGCATCATTCCGATTCTTTTGTCCGACAGGACCGACTGCCTCAGCCTGACAGGACTGGAGATCCAGGAGGCCAGCGCCGACCTCGCGAAACGCAGCGTGGCGCTCAACGGCCTCGGGGATCGCATTTCCATTGTGCGCGGAGACATCAGAGAAGCAGACCGCATCTTTGCAGCTGCTTCTTTTGATTTTATCACCTGCAATCCCCCCTATCGTCAGGCGGGAAGCGGCAGAATCACCGGTACACCTGCTGGAGGCGGCAAGGCCATCGGCACATCCGCGGGAAGCGGCAGAATCACCGGTACACCTGCTGGAGGCGGCAAGGCCATCGGCACATCCGCGGGAAGCGGCAGAATCACCGGCACACCTGCTGGAGGCGGCAAGGCCATCGGCACATCCGCGGGAAGCGGCAGAATCACCGGCACACCGGCGGGAAATAATCCACAGGGGCAGAGGCAGGAAAACGGGCAGTCAAAAAGGGATTCCGCGCCGGATCAGACTGCCGGTACGTGCGGGATCGATCCCAGGGCCATCGCCCGCCATGAGATTCTCTGCTCTTTTGAGGATGTCGTCCGAGCGGCGGCGGCACTGCTCCGCCCCGGAGGCCATTTTTATCTGGTCCACCGCCCCCTGCGCCTGGCCGAGCTGATCACAAAGCTCTGCACGGGCGGCCTTGAGCCCAAACGAATGCGCCTCGTCTATCCCCATGTGGACAAGGCTCCCAACATGGTGCTCCTGGACTGCGTCCGCGGAGGGGCTCCGGAGCTCCGCGTGGAACCGCCCCTGATCGTCTATGACGGGAATGGCTCCTATACACCTGAACTGCTGGAAATTTATTACGGAGATCAATCAAAAAACTGACGCAATTATCGAAACGGTGCGTAAAACCCCGGCCGACCATAGTCGTCCGCGGGTACATTATAGATTTCAGACTGGAGAAAACATGTCCGGAACCCTGTACCTGTGCGCAACGCCGATCGGAAACCTCGGCGATATCACACAGCGGGTCCTCGATACGCTTCGGGAAGTAGACCTGATCGCTGCCGAGGACACCCGCAATACCCTGCGCCTGCTCAATCATTTTGAGATAAAAAAGCCCATGACCAGCTATCATGAGCACAATAAATATGAAAAAGCACAGGAGCTTCTCGACGTCCTCAGACGGGGCGGGAACATCGCCGTCGTGACGGATGCCGGTACGCCTGCCATATCCGATCCCGGAGAAGTGCTTGCTGCCCTCTGTATCGAGGAGGGGATTCGTGTGACGTCCCTCCCCGGCGCCTGCGCTCTGATCACAGCCCTCACCATGTCGGGCATGCCCGCCCGCCGCTTTTGCTTCGAGGGATTCCTTCCTCCGGAAAAAACGGAAAAAAAAGAGCGCAGAAGGATTCTTGACCAGCTGCGCAATGAAGAGCGCACCATCATCCTCTACGAGGCGCCCCACCACCTTCGCGGCACCCTGGCGGAACTCGCCGATGCCCTGGGAGGCAGCCGCAGAATCACGCTCTGCCGCGAACTGACCAAGCGCTTTGAGGAGGCGATTCCCCTGACCCTGGAGACCGCCATCCGCTTTTACGAGGAAAATGATCCCCGCGGGGAATATGTCCTCGTGATCGAAGGCGCCGATCCCGCCAGCCTTCAGGAACAGGCCCGTGCCGCCTTCGACGACATACCGCTCGAAGAGCACATGCAGCAATATCTGGACCAGGGACTGTCCCAGAAAGACGCCATGCGGCGGGTCGCCGCCGACCGCGGACTGAGCCGGCGAGACATCTACCGCCAGCTCAAAGTGAAATAGTCCTCCTTCCCCGGGACAGAAGATGTGATGACAAAACATCTGAAAAACCCGGGAAAAAATATAGAAGAACCTGTATTTAAAAAACTTGGGAGAGAAAAAGAACGTAGAACGCAAAAGGAAAAAGACACAGAAAAAACAGCAGAAGAAACACGTAAGAAAGCGGCAAAAGAAACACCAAAGGAAAAAGCAAAAGCAAAAGGAAAAGGAAAAGAGAAAAAAGAAAAAGGAGAAAAAACAATGAAACCTGAACTGAAACTGGCCCCCTCGATGCTCTCAGCTGATTTCACATGCCTGGGAAAGGAACTCGCAGATGTCAAGAACGGCGGTGCCCACTATCTGCACATCGATGTCATGGACGGCCTTTTTGTGCCCTCTATTTCATTCGGAATGCCTGTGATCAAGTCGATCCGCAAGGCGACTGACATGTTTTTTGATGTCCACCTCATGATCATCGATCCAATCAGATACATCAAAGAATTCGCGGAGTCCGGCGCCGATCTCATCACCTTCCACCTGGAAGCGGCTGAGGATCCTCAGGCTGTGATCGACGAGATCCGCAAATACAACTGCAAGGTCGGAATATCCATCAAGCCCAAGACTCCCTTTGAAGATGTGGCTCCCTTTATGGACAAGGTCGATATGCTGCTTGTCATGACTGTCGAACCCGGCTTCGGCGGTCAGAAGATGATGCCCGAGACACTGGACAAAGTGCGCGCTGCCAGGGATTTCGTCACGGAAAAAGGACTGACAACAGACATTCAGGTCGACGGCGGCGTCAAATTTGACAATATCGGCCTTCCTCTGGAGGCGGGCGCCAATATCTTTGTCGCGGGATCCGCAGTCTTTGGCCCCGATACTTTGGGCGAGACCAAACGCTTCTGCGAATATCTGAGTCAGCACTGAGACGGCAGCTTTCCTGACAGCATAAAGCCGGTCAGCAGATGCTTAAGAAAAAATGGTTTAAAGATAAGTAACCATTAAGTAAAATGAAAACGGATCGCATTTGGAGCTGGTCACTCTGATATGCGATCCGTTTTTTTAACATTTTTTCTGTTTTTTCTGCTGTTTTTCCTGTCATTTTGAGCAGTGCCCGGATTCCTATGAAACTGCTCTGCTTTTGCATTTCACGCTTTGTCCACGTGGTCATTGGTAGCAATAGCGGTCACAGGCCGTCTTGTTTTAATCGGCCTTTCAGGACGTGGGTCAGCGGGTATGTCTTTGATGCCGTCCCTGCCGTCAGCCGGGATATCCTTGGCTGCATTATTTTTGTCAGCCGGGATATCTTTGGCTGCATTTTTTTCATCGGCCGGGATATCTTCGGCTGCTTTCTTCTTATCGCCCGCAGGTGCTTTCTCTGCTGCTTTCTTCGTATCGTCCGCAGGTACTTTCTCTGTTGCTTTCTTCTTATCGTCCGCAGGAACTTTCTCTGCCGCTTTCTTCTTGCTGTCGGCGGGTTCGGCCGCCGCATCCGCTTTTCCTGCATGTCCGGCGGAATCGGACCTTTTGCCTTCTTTTTCTGCATGTCCGGCGGGTTCGGCCGCCGCATCCGCTTTTTCTGCATGCCCGGCGGGTTCGGCCGCCGCATCCGATTTTTCTGCATGCCCGGCGGGTTCGGCCGCTGCATCCGCTTTTCCTGTATGTCCTGCATGTCCGGCAGAAGCAGGCCTTTCGCCTGTTTTTCCGGCCTCCCCGGTCAGATCCTCATATTCAACGACATATTCTTTGATTATATCGCTTTCTTTTTCCGATTTGACAAATGCCTCTTCCATGATCTCTTCGATCGTATCGGCAGCGGCATCCATCACGTCTTCAGCCAGGTGCGAATCGTTGGGATTGCGTTTTTCCAGCCGCATAATGATATAGTCGTGGTAAATGAAGTCCACGATTGCCGCGAAGGGGATGGCCAGCAGGATTCCGATCACGCCCAGGAAACGGCCGCCGATGACGATGGAAATCAGGATCCAGACAGCGGACACGCCGAGGCTCTCGCCGAAAAGCCTGGGTTTCAGAATATACCCGTCAAAGGTCTGCAGAACCGCTGTAAAGAGAAGGAACCACAGCGCGTGCCAGGGATTGACCAGGACCAGGATGAAAGCGCCCAGTACGGCGCCGATCATAGGACCGAAAGTCGGGGCCAGATTGGTCACACCGACGATCACAGAGATGATCGCCACATAATTCATGTGCATGATCAGCATGAAGATCCAGTTGAGGACACCGATGATCAGACCGTCCAGAATGTCGTAGGCGATATATTGGATAAGGATGTTGTTGCACCTGCTCCAGAAAGAGGCCGTACCGTTGAAGACCTGGTCCGGCAGCAGCGCGCGCAGCAGACGGACAAAGCCTGCTTTAAGGTGCTGGTTGTCCAGAGTCAGATAGATCGCCAGAATGAACGCAATGACCCAGTCGAAGACCTTGGCGCCCAAACCGTAGGAGACGTTGACGATCTTGTTGACATTTTCCGGAAGGATCCGGGTGATTGACTGAAGCAGCTCATCACTCGAAGAAATAAATTTCGAAAGGTCAATATCATACCTGGCCGCGAAACTGCTCAGCTGCAGCATCAGACGCTGAAAAGAGTATACATAGCCGTTCAGGTTCTTTGCGAACATGACTACACTGTCGATCACCTGCGGGATCAGTGCCACCATGAGGACCACGAAAAACAGCACTACTGTGAGGTATGACAGTATGACCGCCAGAGTGTGGCGGAGACGGTCCCTGGAGATCTTGTACAGGACATTGTTGTAATAAACCTGCACAAGCGGATCTATGACATATGCGATGACAAATGCTATGAACACGGGGGCGCCGGTTTTCCATACGGATTTCAGAAATCTGCCCAGTGCGCCCAGATGTGTCAGCGCCAGATAGAGGATGACTGCTGAGCACGCCGCAAAGGTATATGCGAACCATTTTTCTTTTAGAAGATGCTTGTTAAACTTCATGGACTTTACGAACCTTCCGCAAATAAATTTGAGTATATTTTAATGAGTATATTTTAATATGTAATAAATGTAATAAAAATGCTTCTTTACGTTACACGGGCAGGCTCCGCGTCAGCTGTTCCGGCCGCCCGGTCCGATAAGGCGGACAGCCTTGCAGCCGGGATCAATCCGGCCATATTCCGCCTCTGAAGTCCCTGAAAAGGACAAAAACAAGGCGGTAATTGAAGTATATTCCATTAAGAAAGAAATCGCAATGCCGACGTAAGGGAGTAAATATATCAGTCGGTATAAGGAAGGAAGTATCTTCCGGAGCAAGGAAGGGAGTATATCTGCCGGTTTAAGGAAGGAAGTGTCTGCCGGTTAAGGGAGAAAATATATCTGCAGGCTTAGGGAAATACATCTGCACATTAAAGGGAGCATACCCGCAGGGCTTATTTGTCAGTCATGTGTAAGTGGATTTGTCAAGTTGTACATATATAATTGTGATGTTGTTAAAAAACTAGTATAATTTACTACAAAGACGGTGCATGAAACGGCGATCGGCACCGGACGACCGGAAGCAACGGCATCAGGGTCTGTGAGCGTCACAAGACTGCCGGGGCGGCCGCAGCGGGGCGGGGTGTGAACCGTGTGGTGTGAAACATTACGGGAGCACCAGAGCGTGAAGCAATGCACGCTTTATTCATACACGTTTGTGAACGCGGGACCATAGCCGCAAGTATGCCGAAAACAAAAGATCAGCAACTGCAATGAGAGAACCGCAATGCGAGAGAGGGAAGGGACCGAATATGAGACAATGGACACAGGAAGAGAGATACAGAGTGCTGCACAGTCCGGACGATATCAGCGAGCTGTTTGAGAGAAACAGCAAGTCTGTCTACAGACAGACCTATCACGTACAGCCGGTCACAGGGCTTTCAAGCGATCCGAACGGATTCACCTGCCACAAGGGGACCTGGCACTTGTTCTATCAGTGGTGCCCCTGGGGCGCTGTTCACGGCCTGAAATACTGGTATCACGTGACTTCCCCGGATCTGGTGACCTGGAAGAACGCAGGCGTCGGCCTTCGCCCCGACACCATCTATGACAACAAGGGAACGCATTCCGGCAGCGCGATCTGCGCGGGAGATGATCTCTACTTCTTCTACACCGGCAACCACCGCGATGAGAACTGGGTGCGCACACCTTACACCTGCGCCGCCAAGCTGGGAGAGGATGGAAATCCCAAAAAGCTGCCCAAGCCCCTTTTCGGACCCCGCGATGACTACAGCGAGCATCAGCGTGATCCCAAGGTCGTCTATAACGAAGAAAAAAATAAATATTACATTTTCATCGGCGCCCAGACCCTGGACAAGAAGGGCACCGTCCTGATCTACCAGTCCGAAGAACTTCTCTCCGGATGGTCCTTCGCCGGCCAGCTCAACGTCGTCGGCTTCGAGGACTTCGGAGGCATGTGGGAGTGCCCCTACATCGTCAACATCAGTGGAACAGACGTCCTGATCTTCTCGCCTCAGTACACCAAACTTCCCGGACGCTCCGAGAGCACCAACCACAACGTCTATCTGCTCGGAAAGATGGACTACGACACACTGACCTTTACTCCCGAGTCAGGCTATAAACACCTGGACTACGGCTTCGACTTCTACGCCGCCCAGGGCGCTTCCAACGTCGGCGACCCCGACAAGGGTATCCTGATCGGCTGGATCGGCCTGCCTGACAACCACTATCCCACAGAGGAAGAGGACTGGGAGGGCAGCATGGGCCTTCCCCGCGAGCTGCGCGTCAAAGACGGAAAGCTGCTCCAGACCCCCATCACCGGGATCGAGAAGCTGCGCGACGGCGAGGCTCCCGCGGACGGAACCCTTCCGGCTGCCTGCGAGATCCTGGTGGACATCGATCCCGCCAGACAGGCTGAGGACTTTGACCTCAACCTCTACACCAAAGCCGACGGCAGCGGCGGCCTCCGTCTCCACTACGACGCGGCGTCGAAGACCTGCACCGTGGACAAGACCGGACTCAACAAGCGCTTCAACATGGCGGTCGGCGAGGTTCTTGACATGCCTCTTGAAAACCCGCTCAGGAACCTTCGCATTTTCGTAGACCACAGCTCCACCGAATACTTTGTCAACGACGGCGAGGCGACCTTCACGACCCACAGCTACCCCGAGGCGGAGGAATTCCATTACACCGTCTCCGACGGAGCTGCCATCAAGATCTACAAGATGAAACCCTCCGTCAAGGATGATTTTGTGATCTGACAACCGCTTTGATGCGCCCCCGGGAGGCAGGAACCGGCTGTGAAGCTTTGAAGTCCCTGAAAACATTCTCCCGGGCAGCATCTGACAATATCCGGCAAATCATCTTCCTGCCACGAAAAGAACCATGATCACAAAAAATCTGCGATCATGAAAGAATCCATGATTACAAAAAGATCTGCAATCACGAAAGGATCTATAATTATATGAAAAAAGTATTCGCGAGCGACTTTGATGGAACCCTGTATTTCTACCTTGCCGAGGACGACAGAAAGCTCCCCGCCGAGAACGTAGCCAAGATCCGTGAGTATCAGGCGGCGGGACACCTCTTCGGACTCTGCACCGGACGCCAGGTCGGCGGCCTGACCCCCTTCATCACAGGATTTGTCGAGCCCGACTTCTACATTACCAGCAGCGGAGCCAACATTGTCGACACACAGTTTAAGGAAATCCGCAAAAAGGGCGTGGACCCTCAGGTGGCGGATGCCATTATCAAAAAATACGGCACCGACAATTTCCGCTTCACCCTCGACGTCGAAGGCGATATCTGCGTCTTCAAAGAGATGGATTATCCCGGAAAATACTACATTATCACCGGAGTGGACGACTGCCCCAAGGGATTGATCCATCAGGTCAGTATCCATACGGAGAGTCTGGAGGACGCCGCCCGGATGACCGCCGAGATCAATGCGGAGTTCGGCGACAAGGTAAACGCCTTCCAGAATGTCATCGAGATCGACATCGCCCCCAAAGGCTGCTCCAAAGGAGAGGGCGTGCGCTTCCTGCGTGAGTACATGAGAGAGACCTACGGAGACATCCGCCTCTATGGAATCGGAGATTCCATGAACGACCTGCCCCTGATCGAGGCTTCCGATGTTTCCTACACTTTCCCTTATGCTCCCAAGGAAGTCCAGGATAAAGTGACCAAAGTAGTCGATACCATCGTGGATGCCCTTGAGGACTCCATGAACGAGGAAATCTGATCCTGGAGGCCCCGATCTGATCTGTGCATGACAAGATATGATCCGGACAGGGAACGACCTGCCCTTTGGGTAACCGGGTCTGGTTCCGTACAGATCAAAACCCGGGCCATTTGCATGAGTGATTCATGTATGACGAAATCTGATCCGGAAAACAGAAAAATAATTAGGCGGCGAATTGTCTGCCACAGAAAAAGTTTGCCAAAACCCGGGCTTTCAGGCTGTGGCGTCTTGCGTTTATACCTTGATTATGTTTATAATGAGCCTTGAAACAGGGCATGCATTACAAACACGCCAAGGGGGGACGCATGCAATAGAGACCAGCATCAAAAGCTGAGGACTCTGAAGGAGCCGGAACATCACGGATCTGACTGCGGAAAATGCCCGCAGCGCAGTACGAGCCCGGTACACTGACTCTTTAAATCCATGAAGAAATCCATGAAGAGCGGTGGAAAAGGCGATGGAAGGGCAGACTCAGAGCTCACGCCGGAATGTTGTTTCAACCTGTAAAAGACTTACTTTTTAAACCATTTTTTCAGTATTAAGAGAGGAAAGAAACTATGGCAAATCTTGATCTTACTAAGTATGGTATCACCGGCGTAACAGAGATCATCCACAATCCTTCCTACGAGTTCCTGTATGAGGAAGAGATGAAGAAGGATCTGGAAGGCTTTGATAAGGGCGTTGAGACCGAGCTGGGCGCGGTCAACGTTATGACCGGCATCTACACCGGCCGTTCCCCTAAAGACAAATTCATCGTCATGGACGAGAATTCCAAGGACACAGTCTGGTGGAATACTCCCGAGTATCCCAATGACAACCACGTTGCCTCCGAGGCAACCTGGGCAGCCTGCAAGGAGCTGGCCGTGAAGGAGCTGTCCGGCAAGAAGCTCTATGTCGCTGATGCCTTCTGCGGCGCCAACAAGGACACCCGCATGGCCGTCCGCTTCATCGTCGAGGTCGCCTGGCAGGCTCACTTCATCAAGAACATGTTCATCCAGCCCACTGAGGAAGAGCTTGAGAACTTCGAGCCCGATTTCGTCGTCTACAACGCCTCCAAGGCCAAGGTCGAGAACTACAAGGAGCTGGGCCTCAACTCCGAGACCGCTGTCCTCTTCAATATCACCAGCCGCGAGTCCGTCATCCTCAACACCTGGTACGGCGGCGAGATGAAGAAGGGTATGTTCTCCATGATGAACTACTACCTGCCTCTGAAGGGCATTGCCTCCATGCACTGCTCCGCCAACACCGATATGGAAGGCAAGAACACTGCCATCTTCTTCGGCCTGTCCGGCACCGGCAAGACCACCCTTTCCACCGATCCCAAGCGTCTGCTGATCGGCGATGACGAGCACGGCTGGGACGACAACGGCGTCTTCAACTTTGAGGGCGGCTGCTACGCAAAGGTCATCAACCTGGACAAGGAATCCGAGCCCGACATCTACAACGCCATCAAGCGCGATGCCCTGCTTGAGAATGTCACCGTCGACGAGAACGGCAAGATCGACTTCGCTGACAAGAGTGTCACAGAGAACACCCGTGTCTCCTATCCGATCAACCACATCGAGAAGATCGTCCTCAACGTCAACCCCGTATCCGCAGGCCCTGCAGCTGACAACGTAATCTTCCTGTCCGCTGACGCTTTCGGCGTACTGCCTCCCGTTTCCATCCTGACTCCCGAGCAGACCAAGTACTACTTCCTGTCCGGATTCACAGCAAAACTGGCAGGCACAGAGCGCGGCATCACAGAGCCCACACCTACTTTCTCCGCTTGCTTCGGCCAGGCATTCCTGGAGCTGCATCCCACAAAGTATGCAGAAGAGCTGGTTAAGAGAATGGAGAAGAGCGGCGCCAAGGCATAC
>CACYTU010000034.1 GCA_902777355.1 uncultured Lachnospiraceae bacterium
GAAAAATTGACAGCCGGTCACGGCAGTTCGAACACTCCCTTATATGGGGAAACAAAAGCCAGCTAACTCATGACTGAAGTCACAAGAATGCGCTGGCTAGTCTTTCAATTTTTTCAATGGACATTTTTCACAAAGAGTTTTCTTTCAGATACTCCTCCAATGACTGGATCAGTTCTTCTTCATCCAGATTATAGAAGAGTTTGGTGAAGCAGCCGGTGATCATGGGATTGAGATCCATGCCGAGTTCTGCTGCCCTGGCGTCATTCTTGATCCCGTAGCACCTCTTGCCGGCAGCATAAGCTATTCCCAGTTCTACACAGGTTCCCTCATCTGGAGCTCTGCCATCCAGATTTGCGAATAAAATGTCTGCTTTGAGCACTTCATCCTTGTCTTTTTCAAATATCTTATTCATTTTTTCATCTTCTGTCATTCCTTCCAGTTCAGGCGCCAGGAAACCGTCACGCTGGGGAAGGAATACTTCATATCCATGACTTTCGAGAATCGTCACTATTTTGAGGTTGTAATCTCTTTCGGCTTCATTAAAGAGCGGTCCCGCGAAATATACTTTTTTGCCTGTGGATTCAGCATCTGATCCGGTGGTTTCAGCAGAGGTACCGGTAATGGGATGGCTGATGACCAATGCGATGATTGTGATGACCGTCAAAATAACCGATTGGATTTTCATTACTCTGTTCTTCATGTATTCCTCCTCTCGTCTGCAATTTAAATCCCACCGCTTATAGAAGAAGGGGGCTTACCCCGTTGAGATAAAAAGATCTCAAAAATATAAAACTCTTCCCTTTCCATTATACACCACCGTCCTATCATGATAAAATCATAAATAGCCCGGCTTCCTTTATGGCTTTGTGGCTTTGTGGCTTTATGGTTTTATGAATTTATGGTTTTATGGATTTACGGAAATTCCAATCATCCCGGAAAATTCTATAATCATGCCGGCGGCCGGTTACCCCCCGTGCAGCAGTTACTACAGTTACTATCCGGGAGAAGACTAATCACTGAGGCTAATCACTAAGGATCATCACTGAGGAGGCATAAATGACCATATTCATCTCCTGCTCTCTGGCTGATAAAGACATATTCGACGAACTTGCTGAATATCTGAGGCAGAGAGGACATATTATTTATCCGCGTTCCGGAAAGTATCTCTCCTCTCTTCTTATAACATCACTCAGAAAAGACATTGCTGAGTCTGATTTTTTCGTTGCGCTGATTTCTGAGGATTATTCGAATTCCAAAATCGCGCTTACTGAATTGAATATTGCGTCTTTTACAGGAAATTCCACCATACTTCCATTTATTCTTGGCAGCGCTTCTGTGCCCGTTTCCGTAGCAGATATTGAATGCGAAAAAGCAGACAGTAAAGAGGAACTAGTTGAAAAGGTGCTAAACTGCGTCACTCTGCTTGAGAATACGGAAAAACACGAAGACTCGCCGGGCGGCAGGGATCAGAAAAACGGGAATCAGAAGGACGGAAATCTGGAAGTCGGGAATCTGGAAGTCGGGAATCTGGAAGAAGGGAATCTGGAAGAAGGGAATCTGGAAGAAGGGAATCTGGAAGAAGGGAATCTGGAAGAAGGGATTCAGGAAGAAGGGATTCAGGATTGCAATAATAGTGCCGCAGGATATTCCAATGAAAATATTTCAAATGAGGGAATTTCAGACGACAGTTCATCACATGGCAAAGTTAATAAGGGGACTCTGACCGGGAGAAATGATACGGTGCAGCCTGAAATCTACAACACAGAAAATAAGATCGCGGCCCTTAGAAAGGCATTCGCCGGCAATCAATTGACACTAGTCTGCGGAGCAGGTATTTCAAGCGATTCGGCGATTCCGACATGGCATGACCTTCTGGTAAATATTCTCAATGATATTTATTCGGATCATGACCCTTCGAACCCGGATGATATGGTTTCAGCGGAATACCTGCTGTCGCTGATGCCGGAATCCAATCTGATATTGGGAAAATATTTGAGGATCCTGCTGGCAGATAGTTTTGAAAAGGTTGTTCAAAAGCATCTTTACGCAAATTATAATCAGAAGCGTGGCCTGAACAGCTGCACAGAAGACAATTCCACAGAAGACAGCTCCACAGAAAGCAGCTCCACAGGAGACAGTTACACTGGAGACGGCTCCGCAGAACAGAATTTGACCTGCCATGACGATGAAACGCCTATCCTGAAAGCAATCGTTGAACTGGCCCATCCTAAGAACAGTGACGGTCGGCTTGAGTCGATCATCACTTTTAATTTTGATGACTTAATAGAAAAGGCACTGGCAAATCACGGCATAGACTGTGCATCCATATGGAAAGAAGGCCAGACCTGCAGGCCTGACCAGCTTCCCGTCTTCCATGTACACGGTTTTCTGCCCAATCAGGAGGAACTGGATTCTCCCAACCTGGTATTCAGCGAGGAATCCTATCATTCTCAGTTTAATGATCCATACAGCTGGGCGAATTTAACCCAGTTAAATTCTTTCTCCACAGATGTATGCTTATTTATAGGGATCAGTCTGTCCGACCCTGATCTGAGACGACTGCTGGATATTATCTGGGGAAAAAATCATGCATGTAAACACTACATCATCATGAAAAAATCCGACCGGAAAAGTAAAACGGATGAGATTGCCAACATGCTTTTTGAACAGGACGCTTATTTGCTTGGCTTAAATGTCATATGGTGCAGCGAGTTTTCCGAAATTCCTGATATTCTGTCCAGGATTGCAGGCACTATATTGTGATGTACCCGCGGATGAATTTGTCAGCCAGGGGTTTTCGCGTCTTTTCGAGAATTTTCGCGCCTTTTCGAGAATTTACGCGCCTTTTCGAGAATCTGAAATCATATATTCGCTGATGAAGTTCTGAAAGAGCGCAGGAATGCAGCGGCAGGTTACCGCATGTCAGTCTTCTCCCCCGCTGTTCAGGTACTCAAACTCATCCATATACGGATACCCTGCCGGGAAGGGCTGCGAGTCGTAAGGAACCACTTTCCGGGGTCTTAGTGAATCTGCGATTTCCCAGACAGTTGCGGGAGTATCATCGTCATCTTTTACTTTCGCGAGAAAATACTGCTTTCCACTATAGAAAACTCTTTTCAGTTTTTTACAAGTATAAAAAGCAGTGCTGCGCACAATCGGCCCATATTTAAAGAACCTGACCATCTGGAGATTACTGCATTCATAGAATGCAAATTCTCCTATATGTTTGACTCCTTCCTGCACTGTAACTTCTTCCAGTGAGCGGCATCCTTGGAATGTGAAATCTTCAATATACCTCACGCCGCCCGGTATAGTCATGTTTTTTAATGAATGGCATCCCGAAAATGCACCATAGCCGATTCTGGTCAGACTTTCCGGCATACGGACACTTTCCAGAGATTCATTGTCTAAAAAGGCATGTCTGCCGATTTTTTCAACTCCATCGGGTATCCAGACATGTTTAACCGTTTTATTATATGAAAAAGCCCGTTCCCCAATCTCTTTGACTCCGTCCGGAATAATGACCTCTTCGGCAGTTCCCTCATATTTTAGAAGAGTATGTCTCTGCATTTTAAAACTCATATTGGTTCACCTCTTGTATGTCTGCTTCACCTCTAGAGCCGGCTTATATTTGCTTATATTTGCTTATATTTTCTTCACCTCTCAACTGCTTTCAGGAGAAGTCTGTTCTATGACCTAGTCCAGCAGCGACTTATCGATGATCTGGAAGTTTGCCCTGTGAATATAGAGCGCCTTTCCGTCAATCATCAGTTTTGTAAATCTCGGCAGGTCCTCCTGTATTTCCCAAAAGACTTTTTTGCCGGAAAAAGCATAGATTGGAGCTCCCATCTGCGATTTAATGACTACCACCATGGGTTTTCCGAATTTATTCTTTACACTGTTCAGCTTTCCGCTGACCAGAGTAGTATCCATGATCCCTGAAGATGTACTCTCCACCTCGTCCAGGTAGAATTCATGTTCCGGAACCAGACGGGTGTCGTAGAAAACACAGGTGTCGCCGCAGGAAATCAGCTGTTTTCCATCTATAGTGATCGTGATCACGGAACTGAGGGTCTTGGTCGAATACCATTCATCCGTATTGGAGGCATAGGTCTTTTCCTCGACAATGTTATTATCGATATCGATCCTTTTTCCGTGGGTTCTCATGGTGCGGATTCCGACATTGTCAAACGTGTCAATATAATACTCATTTCCGATAATGCTTCCATGAAGATCATGTATCCCGCTGCCCGCCTTCGCACAGCCGGCCATAGACAGGGATGTCATTACCAATAAAATTATAAAAGCAAGTGTTTTCTTCAGTAGACTCAAAGTCCATTCCTCCGTTAATTGGTTTCAATCATTCTATTGTCATACTTGTGGTTATGCGCATGGCTCACAGACTCGCTCGCGAGTCTTGGTATCCCATGATCTGAAGTCACGGGTATTACGCGATGAAGAATAAATCAGGCTGCATTATCCATGGCACCGGCGTCGTCATTCAGGAAGTCCAGCAGCCGGTCCTGAAAATCATGATAAAATGGCTTCTCTACAAAGACCATATGGGCGCCGCCCGGGATGACTTCCAGGGATGAGCCTTCCGGCAGGCTGTCCAGACAGGTATTGACTTTATCATAATTCAGATAGGGATCCTGGTCTCCGCAGATGACAAGGGTGGGTGTGCGGATTTTTGACAAATCGATCAGGTCGACTGAACTGTCCACGCAGACATCTCTTCTGCCTCCGTTGGGGCTCGATTCGCCGTCATAATGCCAGCAGCTCGAGCACCACCATTCCCGGATCACCGGATCTGTGATTTCCTCATTGATCGATCCGTCTTCGTTTCGCTGGAAATCATCTGTTGCATGATCCCAGGTATTATGGTGAAATGGCTCTGTAACTGTGTACTCTCCTATGCCGGTCAGAATAGGGGCGTAGAGGACCAGCCTGTTGATCAACTCTGGATATTTTACCGCGAATCTGCTGACCGTCACAGTCCCCCAGCTCCATCCCAGAACATCAATCTTTTCCTGCCCGGTCTCAAGAATGATTTTCTCCACTGCGGCATGGATATCTTCCGCCGCATAGTCAGAATCCGGCATAAAGCCATCTTTGACCTCTTCTGACTGGCCGAATCCGGCTATGTCAAGAAGCCAGACTCCATACCCCTCTTGGGCCAGTTTCCGCACCAGGCTGTAATCCTCATAGTCAATGTCAAATTCATGAGAGGAATAGGTCACTCCGTGGATCAGCAGAATCTGCTTCTGCGGCTCTGTCCCGCTGAGCATGGTCCGGGTCAGATAAAGGTCGATCCCGTTTCTTTCAAGGGGAACGACCGCCCTGCTTAATACATCATCCGATACTGTCTCAGTTTTGTCAGTATCAGTATGGATAGAATCATCCGACCTATTATCAGTTTTATCTGTACCGGCATTGACAGAATCATCCGACGTTTTATCAGTTTTGTCTGATCCGGCATGGACAGAAATGACCGGAAGGATCATCACACACAGCAATAAACAAACAACTGTTTTTATCTTTGTTTTTATCTTTTTCTTTATCTTCATCTTCATTCTGATATCAGCTCCTTTACTTGTGATCCAATATCCTGACTTAAATGCTGATTTCCATCTCGTCTTCCGCCAGAGAAATATTGGTTCCCGCTAGCAGCATTTTGATCTTACTGAAATCATCTTCTCCCCAGTCGGGGTTATGGTGGATCAGATAAATCCAGCCGAAGCTGCTGAGGGGAAGCTGTTCTTTGAGCTGTCTGAGCGAGGTGTGTCTGTAACTGTCCTGTTCCGGCTCTTTATATTCCCAGCATTCGTGGAAAAGGACATCCGCGCTGACTCCTTCCCAGGCATCTGCACTGAAAGACAGGTCTGTCGCGTAAATCAGCCTGTCATCCAAAGTGATCCGATAGGACGGGGCAGAATGCTTTTGCCTTGTGACGCTTATCTTTGTATCGCCTATGAAAAAAGTTTCCTCAGGAAAATCCAGTACTTTTACATCATGAGAAAAGCGATCAATACTCCTGGAAAAGAATTCCTGCCTTAGGAAGGCGCTCAGATAATAGTCTGTCGTCTCAGGATAAGCCATAAGCCCGGGACCGTAGACCCTGAATCGCTTATCCCTGATGAAGGGATCGATGTAACTGAGACCGATCATGTGATCCAGATGGTAATGTGAAAGCAGCAGGTGGACCGTGTCGTATTTATCCAGGATATGGGCATATTTGCGGATATTGGAAAGTCCGGTTCCCGCATCCAGGATAAAGAGCTGCCCCTTATTTTCCACCATAATGCAACTCGTCTCATTGGCTCCAGGAATCCAGCCCGCAGCCCCAAGTATATATATATTCATAAACCGTATTCACCTCCATGTCTGAATACTCTGAAAGGCATTGTACCAAATCGCTATCGCGATAGCTATCTTCACACTCACCAAACTCCACTTCTCAGCCTGATCCACAAAAAAAGTAGCGGTGTTCTGAATTGTGTAGTATTGTAGAGTTCCTGACGCTCACAAACACACAATTAGCACCGCTACTTGTATGCATATATTATCACGTCATTTCTCTCTATACAACAATCATTTCCCAAGGGCTCCTCCTTAAATACAGTAAGCTGATGTCTGCCTTTGGACTATTTAACATCTTATAGGGACATGATCAGGCTTCGCGGCCTTACTGACAAAACTCTCAAATCTTACTGCACCTACATCAGGGCTTTTCTTCAATTCATGGAATTCGAACTTCAGAAAGAACCGTCTGACGCGGATTATGAAGATCTGCGTCACTTCATTCAGTGGATCCAGTCAGCCCGCGGCCTTGCTGACAGGACGGTAAATGTTGCCATTTCCCAGCTCCGCTTTTTCCACATGTATGTGCTCCATAAGCCCTGGGATCCCACACAGCTCCCACTTCGGAAATTCAATACGTATCTTCCCTACGTTCCGTCTCAGGATGAAGTGATGGCCTTTATTTCATCGATCCCGGACCTCAAAGTGAAGGCTATGGTCTCCCTTCTCTATGGCTCAGGACTGCGCATCGGGGAAGTATGTGCTCTCCGTTATGAAGATATCGAACGCAGGAACATGCGTGTGCACATAAGCCATTCCAAGAGCAGATCTGACCGGTACGCTATACTTTCAAAGTCCTCTCTGGATATCCTCACACAATACTGGTTTGACTACGGGAAGCCTCGGGGCTTTCTGTTTCCCAAGCAGAGTGGTGAAGACCGGCCGATCGATACGTTCTATTTGAGCCGGCATATCCATCAGCATGAAGAAAAACTTGGATGGCCCAGGAGGATCACCTGTCATACATTCCGCCATGCATTCGGCACTCACCTTTATGAAAACGGAGTGGATCTTCTTGAGATCAAAGAGCTCATGGGACATAAATCCCTGACTTCAACAGTCATCTATATCCATACTGCGGCAACTTCATCGAAAAGGGCCCTCAGCCCTCTGGACAGAATGGGAGGGTCTGATAATGTCTGACCGCCCCATCCAAAAGATCTTTAAAGCTTTCTGGAAGGAGTATGCCCGCCGGCATAATGTCTCCCTTGTCCAGGAAAAAGCGGCGCTCTCCATCATGGCATGCAAATCCGGCACACTTGGATGTAATGTCAGCGTCTGTGATTCCTGCGGCCATCATGTGACACACAATAATTCCTGCCGCAACCGCCATTGTCCGAACTGCCAGGCTGTCCTTAAGGAACAGTGGATAGACGCAAGGCGGTCAGAAGTGATCGACGGGGCCTATTTCCATGTCGTGTTCACAGTTCCTGCTGAACTGAGGCCGCTTTTCTTCCAAAATCAGAAGATCCTGTATGCCCTCCTTCATGATGCGTCCGCAAAAACACTCCTGCAGCTTTCCTCTGACAAAAAATATCTGGGAGCCATGCCCGCGATCATCCAGGTCCTCCATACCTGGGGCCAGGAACTGAATTACCATCCGCATATCCACTGCATTATTTCCGGGGCTGGTCTCACCCCCTCCATGAAACTCGTCAGCTGCAGGAAGAACTTCTTTATTCCTGTCAAAGTCCTTGGCGCTTTGTTCCGGGGAAAATTCATGGACGCGCTTGAGGACCTCTATTATGGCAGGCAGCTCGTGCTTAAAGGCCCGTGCAGCAGGCTGATCCCGCAGGAACAGTGGAGATCATTCCGTGACAGCCTTTACAGGAAAGACTGGTGTCCCTTTATTAAGGAAACCTTCAACGGTTTTGGAAATGCGATCGACTATCTCGGCCGCTATTCCCACAGGATCGCGATCTCTAATGCAAGGATCGAGGATGTTTCCGAAACCTCTGTCACTTTCCGCGCTAAAGACTACCGCACAGGTGGTGTGAAACATATCACCATCACTCATGAAGAATTCATCCGCAGGTTCCTGCAGCACGTATTGCCCGCAGGATTCCAGAAGATCCGCTACTACGGCATCCTCACAAACAGTTTGAAAAAGAAGCGCCTGGAGATCATTTTCCGCATCCAGAATCACCGGCGCTTCAGATCAAAATATTCCGGGATGGAAACAGATGTAAAACTCTTTGAAATGTTTGGCATTGACATCCATATTTGTCCATGCTGCGGTGAACGATCCCTCAGGCAGTGTTACAGAACATATGGAAGGACTCCTTCCGGTGTCGGCTGATTAGGTGATCTCAATATCTCTCCGGTGGCTGCCTGAAAGGACAGCTTATTTGCTATGCTCAAATCTCAACGGTCAGATGCTTATACAGCCCATCCCAGCTTCGAAAAACACATTTTGAGGGACGATTCCGGGTACAAGGTCCACTTCATTCCCCATATACTGAGCCCTCAGGCACGCGATCTGGTACAATTGTGAAGAATCATATTCAGAGCAGGTCTACATTAACTCAATGACCTGCTTTTTTATGCTCTGAATATGATACTTCACTTACGAATTTTACCATAGACCCTCTGTTTTGCTATAATAATACTACAAATACTACAGTCCTTTACAGGTTCCGCTTTGTTATTTTTTATGCTTAAATACCCGCGCCGGTTAAACACCTGTGCCAAAACAGGACGGTACGCCTTTGTCGGAACAGGACACAACATCTGTGTAAGATCGGATCAGAACATCTGTGCAAGACCCAAACAGAACACCTGTGCCAGGCCCAAACAGAACACTTGCGACAGACCTGAACAGATACCATACACTCAACCCACTACATTTGTGTTATTTTACGGGGGAAAAATGAAAAAGATGAAAAAACAGCTGACCTTCCTTTTAACAGCCGCTTTAATCGCAATGTTTTTCATTGGATGCGGCTCCTCCACAACAGCCGTATCCAATGACGCAGTCCAGGAAGCAGAGAAAACAGAGGATGCAGCGTCCTCAGGGACAGAAGCCGGGAAAACAGAAAATGGTACAGTTGCCGGGACAGAAGCCGGGAAAACAGAGGCTTCGCAGGCTGCAGGGATAGAAATCGGGCAAGATGAGACTGCTGCGGCCGCCGGAACAGAAGAAACAGATCCAGAAACGATTTCTGCACAGGATGAAAAAAAACCTGTTGCAGCAGGCTTTCGACTTCTTGGCCAGACACATACAGCTCCTGGCGGAAAACTCCTGTACAAGGCTGCTTATTACGAAGACAACAGTCTTGCCAGCGTAATAACAGCAATGGTCGGACCTTATTCAGAATATGTGGTTGAGATTTTCGACAGAGAGTATGATGAAAAAGGCAGATGGATCTCTTCTTCCGAATATAATGCCTACAAAGTCACCGGAGTGGAAAGAATCAATCTGGATGACTATAAAACCGAAGAGAATAAAGTAAGCACCGAAGTATGCAAATATAACGAAAATGGTTTCATTGTCGAACACAGTAATCTCGATGGAAGTCTTATTGATGTAAGGACCTATAACAAGCAGGGAAAGCCTGTCCACGAAGATGATTATGCTGACGGCTTTGTGGCCGTAAAGAAAGATTATATCTATGATGACCAGGGTAACCTTGTAAAAATCGTTTCAGACAGTGAATCATATGACTGGCTGGAGGAATACACGCCTTTCGGTGTGACATCGATCCTGACTTTGCGTCAGAAAAAATCAGATGAAGGTGAGACAACCGAAAATATGGAACTGCACTATGATGACAAGGGTGTTCTTACCAGTGGTGAATGGTTCGAAAATGGAGATTTGGAATCCACCTATTCATATGAACTGGATGAATACGGGAATATCATTAGTTTTTCCATATTTAACAAAGACGGCACTCTCCGGAAGGATGTCGAAAATGAAATCGTTCCTTTGGACGAATAAACAGGAGACTAGAGGCCGCAAGAGCGGAGCAGGGCGCAGTTTATTCATACATGTATGTGAACACGCGATCATGGCCACAAATAAATAAACAGTGAGCAAAAAGCCGCAAGACGGATATGCCTGCATATCCCGTCTTGCGGACTTTTATGGATATGCCTGCATAACTCGTCTTGCGGACTTTTATGGATATACCTAAGTAACTCGTCTTGCGGACTTTTGCGAATGATCACCCTGTGATTCCAGGGTCAACACTGATATTCACCGCGTCAAAGCTGGTATTCACCGCGTCACAACTGAAATGATTTTCTCAACGGCAGGCCTTGCTTCCGGAATGGGAAACAGGGGATAGACATGATTCATCTCCTCCGCGACAATCAGTTCGTTTGTCGGATCCTCATCGAGCATACCAAACATCCTGACTGAATCGGGATATAATATCTCATCGGTTCCCGTAAATAAAGTGACGTTGCGGATTCCTTTCAGATCCCCGTAGATGGGACTGACATGCCAGTCGTGCACGTCCAGATCTCCTTTCCAGAAACCTGCGCAGAGGAGCAGCTGAGAAACAGTCAGGAAGGGATCGCGGGGTATATATTCTTTGATCTGTTCGTTGTCCATGGAAAGATCGACCCAGGGAGACAGAAGGATCAGCTCATCGGGGAGACGCAGCCCCTCAGCTTTGAACTGCTCTGTCACAGCCAGAGAGAGTCCGCCGCGAGATCCGGCCGGCGGCTTGTTTTTAATTACACTTCTGCACCGGGCGCTGCCTGAAGTCGGTCCCGCACAGCTGTAATATCTTACTGCTTTTTGATGGTCATGGAAATCAGGCGGTCACCATAGTATTCATCTTTATCCCTCGGAATACTGCGGGACAGGCAGATATAGTAAGTGCCCTTAGGCAGGGTGCCGGTAATCACCTGTTGTGAATTTAATTGCGTGGTTCTGATCCTCACACCGTATTTATTGACAATATAAAGACTGAATCCGGGTCCTTCAATATTTCCGTATCTGGATGTGCTTTCCATTCTCCTGGCGAAGGTTTTAATCTTCTGTTTCTTGTGCAGAGTGATCTTGTACCATTTTGTATACTCATATCCATATGCAAATACTTCTCTGTAGTTTTTACCGGAAGTAAGGCTTTTCGCCTTATGCATGCAGTAATTGCTTCCGTGGCTCACAGAGGTATGTTCGTATTTAAATTTCAATTTGTCGTGAGTGCAGCAAAAATAATATGTTCCCTTTTTGATTGCCATATAGTTTTCGCCACTATAAAAACCGGCAACAAAATAGTCTCCAGACGTTTCCGCATTGACTTTGTAAGTTGTGAAAAGCAATGCACTGGCTCTGTTGACGTGCCTTCCTGTGCATTTATCATTATTTACTTTTACTTTGATATATCCGTCGGATGAAATCCTCATCTTGTAAACATCGATATAATCCGGATTATCTTTAGGCTCTGTGATCCACCTGCCCTCGCTCATAGAATGGATCCTGTACTCTCCCTTCTTTTCATAGGCCTGTGCCCTGGCCGGACCAAGACCTGCAATAATGCACAGGACAGCCAGAAGACAAATTGATTGCTTCAGTAGTTTTTTCATTTTTCCCTCCTATCCCGGATCATATGATTCTGATCCTCAATAACACAAAATACATGTACAAATTAAAAAAAGTACACATATCTAGTATAGTACCGATTGTGGCATTTTACCAGTACAGACATTGTAATTTTAAATAAATTGTACATTTTGCACATTTTTCGGTTGTGGTTCAAACAAGTGTAATCGCGCAGTCTTAGCCGGCTCAGTCAAACCGAACTCCCCGCGGCCTGCCTGCCGCCAGGGCTCAAAGCACATCTTCACCGGTTCAGTCTTCCGACCATGCCGGTCGCCAGAGCGGCACCGCGAGGAGAAATTCGCGGAGGCGGTTTCTCTGACGCGAGCACAGGATGTTTTGGCTGTCTCGCGGCAAAAACAACCTGAGTGAAAAATAATGTGTCGGCATTATTTTTCACTCTTCCAAACCATGCCGGAGCACGCAAGTGCGCAGGCGTGGTCAACGAGAAAATCGTGAAGACGATTTCTCGTTGACATCAGGGGATGTTTGTGCTCCGGCACAAACATCCGGAGTGAAAAATCTTGTATCGACAAGATTTTTCACTCTTTGTCTTTAAAGATCGGCCACACGCTCTATGTTCAGGGGTCTCTCATACAGGAAGGCGGTACCGCAGTAGGAGCAGCGCCTGGCCGTCAGGTCAATGCTGGCTCCGCAGTAGGGGCATTTCACTATGTTGAGTCCGCCCTTCTGCCCGGTCCCTGCCCGGTCACTCTTCCGCATCCTGATGCGTTTGACCGCCTCATCTGACCACACCTTTTCTTTTTCACCGCTGTTTTCCGCGCTGACGAGCCGGATGGATACATCGGTCGTGATATAGACTTTTCCGTCCTGACTGGTCAGGTTCTGCCCCCGGTAATCCAGCACGTCAAAGTCGATGATATTGCGGGTCTCTGAAGATTCGGATCCGAAATAATAATCCCGCAGGCCCAAATTGAGATTGTTGGCAAAGGTGCCCATGGTCAGGCCGTTTTCCTTCAGATCTTTGAGAAAACGCTGCAGCACAATATCCTGTTCGTGCTTCTTTTTCATCTCTTTGGTGGTCAGGTCGGCTTTATATTTCCATGCGCTGTAGATCAGATAGAGGACACATCCTATGATCCCTCCGATCAGGGCGCCCTTTCCATAGTCAAAGACAGTGGATGTCCGTCCTGTCGTCACGGTAAGGAATATGCCCACTGCTATGCAGACCGCCATGATCAGGATCAGGGGAAGGAGCAGGCTTTTTTTCTCTGCCAGGACATAGTCGCTCTGGTTTCTTCCGCCCAAAAGCTCCGACTGATAATCCATATTGTAAAAAGCTCCGCAGTAGGGACACCCGTCCGAAAATAAGGCATCCTCGCCGATGCCGCCGCAGTTGGGGCACTGGACCCTGCCGTCTTCAAGCTTGGGGAATATAAAGGAATAGAGCATTCCGGGGTTGAATTCGGTCTCCTGATGGATGAGTTTTCCGCCCATATAGTATTTTTTGGCCAGGATCACACCGGATCCCACATCGTCCACCCTGGTATGATCACTGGATCGGATCTTCGTCGTCCCCTGGTCATAATAATCGGTGACGATCACCGCGTTTTTCTGCAATAGCCGCTGTTCATGGACCTTATCGCTGATCATGGTTTTTCCGCTCCCTGCCGTCAGTTGTTATTGTTGTTATTATTGTTGTTGTTATTGTTGCTGCCGGATCCTCCGGAGGAGGAGCGGGAGGCAGCCTGGGCTGCCAGATAAGCCGGGGTATAAACCATATCAATGCCTGTAGCTTTGACTCTCATCAATGCATACACATTGGGATCCATATTGGAAGTCGCAGTGATCTGGGTCTCTGTCCCGTTTTCCAGGGCATTGATAATCGTTCCGTTGGGGTAGCCCATGATCAGTCTGGACTGTTTGGTGCGCAGTGATTCGTACAGTTCTTCCGCCTGTTCGTTGGTCAACTCAAAGAAAGAGCGGAGTTTTTTGATACCGACCCATGCAAACATTTCATTATAGGTGGACGGATAGATCATTTTGTTTCCTCCATGTTCTGTTCATGTTCAGTTCATGTTCAGGTAGTAGAATTCAAGGTTTTGAAATGGCAGGTCAATCGCCTGTATATGATAAAAAGCATTGTTTTTCTGTTTTGTATAATGGTAGTCCCTGAGGGCCGCCGTGGTGAAAAAGATATTGTTTTCCCGGTCAGGGGACAGGTACTTTCCATACCGCCTGAGAAAATGCGTGAGGTCGATCTTCAGCCAGCCATCCCTGTCTGACTGGTCTGTCTCCGCGGCCTGTTTATAGATCATTTCATTGGCTATGTGCCTCTGTTTAGTCCTGCCCTCATCCCCGTAGACAATGGTATCTCCTGTCAGCAGCTGTATATAGAGGGCATTGTTCTCCGGATAGCTGCTCTGAGCTTCGAAAATCCCCTGCCTGGCATAGAGCACCACTCTGCTGTCCGGAGTGATAAAGGTCAGGGGCCGGTTCTGTTTGATGATCTGGGACTCCAGACGAAAATCGTTCCCGTCAATGTTGAGGACGAACAGGTCGGGATCATAGATGTATCGAAGGCCGGGATCCTGGCGGATCAAGGTCCTCAGGTCCGGGATCTGCGGGGGAAGCTTTGCCAGGGCATAACTCTCAATCAGGCCGGGATGCATGGCACAGACGTAATCCAGGGCATCGGGCCTTGCATAATCGTGTCCTTCCAGGCCCCACAGCCGGTACAGTTCCTTCTGCAGCAGGCAGGTATAGCTGCGCGCCCGCTTCTGCTGCCTTTTCACGAAAGGACAGCCAGTCCTGCACAGATAGAGCCAGGGGCAGTCCCCGCATTCCTGGTCGAAACCACAGGAGGCGTGGACCCGGCGGATCTTCTCCGCTCCCGTCTCCATGATCCTGCTCATGCTGTCCCGGTAGATATTTCCATAATAGAAATCCGGGTTTTTCTGGCCCCGAACGCAGGAATAAATATCTCCGTTCTTCTCCAGCAGGTAGAACTTTTCCCCGCAGTTGACACAGTTGGTGCAGTAGTCCGGCCCAAACTCCCTGAACCAGGCTCCCTTCAATCCCGGCTCGAGTTCCGTTCCCGTAAAGGCGTCCCGGATCCCGCGGAAAAACTGCAGCTGCTGCTCTTCCGTCAGGGCGTGCAGAAGCCCGCTGCTGTTTTCAAAGCCGATCATAAAGTTGAAGTCCAGCATATCCAGACAGGTGTTCTTATGCAGATACCAGATATCCTCGATTACCTGGCCGATCCTTTCCAGATGTTCCCTGAAAATAGTCGCGGACACCTTCCTGTGATTGGGAAGGTCCTGCAGAAGCGATACATTGGAGAGGATCTTTTCCAGGGTATCCCCGCCGTCTTTGCCCACCCGGAACCGGCGGTGAAGGGACAGAGGCAGGTCTATGCTGCCGCTCACCGATACATTATATGCGCGGATGGCATCCATATGGCTGTCGAGATTGAGCAGATTTGTCTTGATATGGGGCTGGCCGACCCTGAAGCCGGCGCCTGTCAGAAGGCCTCTGTTCTTTTCATAGTACTGCGAGATATATTCCGCCAGTTCCCGGAATTCATCCTTTTTCAGGCAGGTGACCTCGCCGCCGTGCAGGGAGATATTGAAGGGAATGATATTCTCCGAATGGCATTTGTCCACAGCATAGGCCAGGGTCTCCAGCGGACTGCGGTCAGTATGCAGATCCTTTGTCTGGTCCTCCAGATAGCAGTACCTGCAGGCCATATTGCAGGCCATGGTCGGCACATAGAGCAAGTGTATATAAGTATTGGTATTCATGGCACCGGCTCTCCCGGATCAATAATAGTTGATCACTGTCGGACTCTCTTTAAAAGCCCTTGAGTTCACATAGCAGCCACTGGGGATGTCAATCGACCACAGCCAGCTGCAGCGACGGAATGCCGAGCTTCCGATCTCCTTCACAGTAGAGGGTATGGACACTCTCTGCAGACTAGAGCAGTCACAGAAAGCATGACCGCCGATCCTGGTGACGCCCTCAGGGATATCGATCTCGCGCAGGTCCGAACAGCCCTCAAATGTATTTCCCCGGATCTCTGTGATCCCGGATGGAAGAACGACCGTTTCAATCCCGCTCAGATAGCGGAAGACACTGCCGCGGATCTCCACCACAGGCTTCCCTTTATAAGACTCGGGAATGACGACATTTCTTTCCGGAACAAGCGACATCGTGTAATAGCGGAGGGCATATCCGCCGGCCGCGCTATTCTCAAAGATCATATGCGGTTTCAAAAAAATCAACAGGGCTGCCGCTACCGCGATCAGGAGAGGTGCCAGCGTAAAAACGCGTCCCGCACCGTCATCTTTAGCCCCGCTGACCTGGCTGATCAGGATATTATCCAGAATATCGTCAGGGCGGCGGACAACCTCGCGGACCAGATACTTTTTCAGGCTCTGCCTGCGAAAAAAGAGTATATAAAAAATGATCTCGAATATTATCAGGATTAAAGCCACCGGATTATGATAGAGGGCCATATAAACGATTTCAAGAAAAGCCACTGCAGCCAGTACAAGGGAAGCAAGGAACTTCCTTTTTCTGATATCGTTGGTCTCATAGTTCTGAAGTCCGTTTTTCTCGATAAAAATGTCTACATATGATTCGAGAAGCTTGATCTCCGTGGTCTTACTGTCAACACTCTCAAAAAGAAACTTCTTTGCCTCCTGATCCAGGGGATTAGCAAGTACCGGTTCTTTCATTAAAAGATCCTCCGTTTAAAATATAGAAATAAAAGGGATGAATCCGGCTGGTTCATTGCCTGCACTGTCTGTCCTGCAGATTTATTCCGGATAAAATGTCCTCCGGATCAACTCCGAAAAAAAATAGAAGGGACGGATCCGGCTGGTTCATTGCCTGCAATGAGCAGCTGATTGGATCCGTCCCAGGCCTGTCATAGTATGATTAAACAGCGAGCAAGCGGCCGCAAAGACGGATATGCTCGCATATCCGGTCTTGCGGACATTTGCGAGCGCCCACACATGAGCACATAGCAACGCAAAGGCCCGGAACGCGCCTGCAGCGGGGCGGGGTGCGAATGTGTGGAGCGCTGTGAGAGCGCGGGACGCGCGAATCAGCGCGTGGTTTAATCATACATGTTTGCGGTCACTCGCCCATGCCACAAGTATTGAAAACCAATTTTCGACAGGATTTTTTATTATATAGTTTTAAACTTGCTTTCACAAAGATAAGTGATTAAAGCAGAGAGCCGCTTCGCTCTTGTGAGTTCCCGCATCGCTTTTTAATCTGTGATTTCTCCGTAGACACCTTCCATGTATTCACGGACCATAGTCATGAGGTCACAGTCCTCTTCGATATGATTTTCATGAACATATTTGAGGTGAAGCCTGACTATTTTCTGCAGGTATGCCTGCTGAATCACATCGGATCCTGTCAGAATGGAAAAAAGCTCCCTGTTATTCATATCTGTCAGTTTTTTCATGAAAAACTCCTTATCCCGGATCACTTCCCGGCCGTTCCAAGATATGCCGCCTTGACACTCTCATCTTCCAGAAGTTCTTTTCCTGAGCCTTCCATGGAGATCCGGCCGTTTTCGATGACGTAGGCACGGTCCGCGACATGGAGCGCCATATTGGCGTTCTGCTCGATCAGAAGAACTGTGGTCCCTGCCTCGTGGATCTGCTGGATGATGTCAAAAATACCCTGCACTACGATGGGGGCAAGACCCAGGGAGGGCTCGTCCATCATCAGTAGTTTGGGGCGTCCCATCAGGGCGCGGCCGACTGCCAGCATCTGCTGTTCGCCGCCCGAAAGGGTGCCTCCCGCCTGCCAGGAACGTTCCCTGAGACGGGGGAACAGGTTGTAGACCATCTCGATGTCCTCGTCCAGCTGGTCTTTTCTGAGATATGCCCCTATGCGAAGGTTTTCCAGTACTGTCAGATTGGGGAAAATCTTTCTGCCTTCAGGAACCATCATGAGGCCCTTGGAGACGATCGCCGTGGGATCCATGCCCCGGATCTCATCCCCGTTAAAGAGGATGGAGCCGCCTTTGGCTTTGACCAGTCCGGAGATGGCGCGCAGCGTGGAGCTCTTGCCGGCTCCGTTGGCGCCGATCAGGGTCACGATCTCCCCTTCTTTTACATTAAAGCTGATACCGCGCACTGCGTCGATACCGCCGTAACTGACTTGTAAATCTTTGATCTGCAGGATCTCGCCCATGCTGTCCTCCATTTTTCTATAATTTGCATCTAATTCCGCAGCTTCCCGGTCACTTATTCAGTCACTCACTGATCACTTTTCAAAAACACGCCGGACCGCGTCAGCAGCAGGCACGTTTTGCAGGCCGCCTGAAACTATTCCATTTTCAGCGGCGGTCTGAGCAGAGTGGCAATCAGTCCTCTGAAATACCCAGGTATGCCTCAATGACCTTGCGGTCGGACTGAACCACCTCGGGGATACCCTGAGAGATTTCGCTGCCGAAGTCGATGACATAAATATAATCGGAGATGTTCATGACCAGATCCATGTGATGCTCGATCAGGAAAACGGTCAGACCATATTTCTCGCGGATTTCGTGCACAAAGTCTGCCAGTTCCAATGTCTCCTGGGGGTTCATGCCGGCTGCCGGCTCGTCCAGGAGCAGGAGTTTGGGGTTGGTGGCAAGGGCGCGGGCAATCTCCAGTCTTCTCTGCAGACCGTAGGGGAGGCTGGTCGCCAGTTCGTCCTTGAAGGATTCCAGACCCTGTTCCACCAGAAGATCCATGGTCTCCTCGCGCATGCGCTGTTCCTCTTTCATATTGGTGCGCAGGATGGCGGAGAAGACGTTCTGTTTGGCCCTCATATGCTTGGCTGTCAGAACATTCTCAAATACTGTCATGCTCTTCCAGAGACGGATATTCTGGAAAGTACGCGCAATTCCCAGGTGTGTGATCTGATCCGGTGTGGGGGTCAGGACATGCTGTCCGGCATAGGTATCCTTGTTCTGTCCCTTGTAGATCTTGACGTCTTTTCCGCGGGGATGGGTGCGGACCATGGGCTGTCCCATGAATTCGATCAGGCCGTTGGTGGGCTGATAGACACCTGTGATACAGTTGAAGGCGGTGGTCTTGCCGGCTCCGTTGGGGCCGATGAGAGCGATGATCTGTCCTTTGGGAACATCCAGTGTCAGGTTGTTGACAGAAACGACGCCGCCGAACTGCATGGTCACGTTTTCCAGATGCAGGGCGATTTCCTGATTTTTCTTATTCTCTGCGCTCATATTCAACCCTCCTGATCATCAGAGGATTTTTCCTCTGTCGCTTTCCCGGCGGCCGCAGCCGAAACCTTGCCTTTGTCCGCCTTTTTCTGTCCGGCCGGTCTGCCGTTGATTCCGGGCAGACGAAGCTCCCTGTCTCCCATGATACCGTGGGAGAAGAAGAGGACGATGACCATGATGACGACGGAGAATACCACCATACGGAAACCGTTGCGCAGCAGCGGAACCTTGAATCCATTGGAGAGCACCATCTCGCTGTCCAGGAAGCGGAGCCACCACTCAGAGCATGCCACGTAGAGGAATGTGGCGATGATGGAGCCTGAGATAGAGCCGATACCGCCGACAACGACGATCAGCAGGATCTCATAGGTCATCGTGGAAGTGAAAGCTTTTGCCTGGGCATTAGCCACATACATGGCAAAGAGAGCGCCGCCCACACCAGCGAAAAAGCTGGAGATGACGAAGGAAAGCATCTTGTGTTTGGAGAGACTGATTCCCATGGCCTCGGAAGCGATCTCATCGTCACGGATGGACTTGAAAGCACGTCCGTAGGAGGAATTGATCAGCAGCACGATCAGTATGATACAGATTGAGGACAGGAGGAAAGGCACAAAAGTCGAGAGTCGAAGCACGACTCCTCCCGATCCGTCCGTAATATTAAAGCTGGAAAAAGTGGGGAAGCCCTTGATCATGTTGGCGCCGTTGGTCACGGGACCCAGCTTCTGCCACTGGAAGATGGCGCGGATGATCTCCGCGAATCCCAGGGTCGCAATGGCCAGGTAGTCGCTCTTGAGGCGCAGGACAGGGAGGCCGATCAGATAGGCGAAAAAGGCCGCGACACAGCCTGCCAGAATAATGGCGATCAGGGAGCCCAGCACCATGGCGATGGCTCCTCCGGGCCCCTTGGTTCCGAAAATGGCCCCGAACAAATCAACCAGGGAAGATTTCAGGGCGCAGCCTCCGAAGAGATAGTAGACCTGATCTTTCATACTGGCAGGTACGGTCAGAATGGCGTAGGTATAGGCGCCCAACAGCATAAATCCCGCCTGTCCCAGGGAGAAAAGGCCTGTGAATCCGTTCAGCAGGTTCATGGAGACTGCCACCAGGGAATAGACAGCACCCTTTTTCAATACGGTAAATAAAGGGCTGGTGGGCTGCAGAACCTGCGGCATCCCCGGAATAAACATACTCAGGTTTTCCAGTATGATCACAAATAGAAGGATGAGGCAGATATAACCTGCCACAGCAAGCTTCTTAGAAGCACTTTTTTGATTGGAAGTACTTTTCTTTTTACTCTGTTCCATAAGTTCCCGTCTTTCTCAACAACAGTCGACCGGTGCATTTTTTGGTGCAGGCAAAAATACCACAGGGTATTTTATCACACGCAGATATTCAGACCTTGTCTGTGGCAGCTTCCCCGAAAAGTCCCTGCGGCTTGGCGATCAGGATGACGATCAGCAGGGCAAAAGTGAAGGCATCTGAAAATACAGACACGTCCCATGAAGAAGGGAGTCCCTTGATGATGGTCTCGCAGATACCGATCAGGAAAGCTCCGATCACGGCACCGGGGATCGAGCCGATTCCGCCAAATACCGCCGCGACGAAGGCCTTGAGGCCAGGCATGGCGCCCGCCATAGGTGTGATAGCGGGATAGTTGGTGAAGAAGAGGACTGATCCGACAGCGGCCAGAGCGGATCCAATGATGAAAGTCATTGAAATAACACTGTTGATCTTGATGCCCATCAGGCGGCTGGTCTCAAAGTCCTTGGAAACCGCCCGCATAGCCATACCGATCTTGGTCCGGTCGATCAGCTGTGTCAGAAGGAAGACCAGAACCAGCACGAGAATGGGGGTCAGAATGACGACCCATTTGGTCTGTGTCCCGAATACGTTGATGGTATCCGAGAGAAACGGGATCGTGGGATATGTCATGGGCTGCCCGCCGGTGACGTAAGTCGCCGAGTTCTGCAGCAGGTAGCTGACGCCGATCGCGGAGATCATGACAGACATACGGGGGGCATCCCGCAGAGGCTTATAGGCCACGCGCTCGATGGTAAATCCCAGAGCGACAGTAACCAGTATGACCAGCGGAATGGAGAGTGTGATGGGAAGCGCGGCCGTAAAATAGATTCCCATCAGGCCGGCCACCATGAAAACGTCTCCGTGAGCGAAGTTGATCAGACGAAGGATGCCGTATACCAGTGTGTACCCGATGGCGATCAGGGCATATTGCCCTCCCACTGAAATACCGGAGAGCAGGACAGAAATGACATATTCCATAATAAACTCCTGGGAATGCGTGAAAGACGCATGCTTTTTCTATCTGGTTTCTTAACTGCAGGCACAGCCCCGGTCGTTCAGCCTGAGGCTGTGCCTGCCCTCAGCCGTGGATCCTGCATCAGCGCGGATTGCGCGCCTGCCGGATCGAGCGGCTCATGATTCTAAATTTAGCAGGTACTGCTATCCTGCTCTTCCTGTTTTAACAGGGATCAGTTTCCGGAACCGGACTGGACTTTCTCGAATGCCCAGGCACCGTTTTCTGTATCAGCAGTCTTGATATAAGCAGTGTCACGAACAGCATCGCCGACCGGGTCAAACGCGATGGAACCGGACACACCTTCATAGGTCACGCCGCCGATGGCGCCCTTGATGGCTGCCTTGTCGGGGCCGCCGGCTGCCTTGATGGCCTCAAGAGCCACAAAGTAAGCGTCATAGCCCATTGCGGTAACTGCGGAGATGGTGTCGTTGCCGCCGTTTGCGGTCAGAGCAGCATTATCGCCGTTGATGTACTCTTTGATGCCCTTATCAAATTCCTCGTTGCCGCCTTCCTGATAGAAAGTGGAAACAAAGAGCTGCAGGTTTGTGCCCTTGGTAGCCTCGAGAACCATGTTGTCATCAAGTGTATCGGAACCCAGGAAAGGAATCTGGATATCCAGGGAAGCGGCCTGCTCCATGATCTGCTTTGCATATGCGATGGAGACAGGTGTGAAGATGACATCAACTCCCTCACTCTTGGCCTTGTTCAGATAGGAAGTAAAATCGGAGTTGTTGGTGGGGAAGGAGTCGGAGATGACTGTTCCTCCTGCACCTTCGAAGACCTGCTTAAAGAATGCGATCAGCCCCTGGTCATACTCGTTTCCGTTCTCGCCCAGGCAGTATGCCTTCTTGGCGGAGAACTTGTCCATTGCGAAGTTTGCAAGGACATCAGCCTGGAAGTTGTCCAGGAAGCAGATGCGGAAATAGTAGTCATTTCCTGCCGTAACGTTGGGGTTGGTGCAGGTAACACCGATCGCTGCCAGGCCTGCCTCCTCAAATTTGGGACCGCCTGCCATGGAGACGCCGGAACCATAGGAACCGAGCACCAGAGATACGTCCTTGCCGATCAGCTCGGAAGCAGCGCTGGGAGCCTTGTCTGAAGAGGAACCGTTGTCAGCATAAACCAGCTCTACCTGATAGGTCTTGCCGCCGGCTTCCACTGTGGGCTGCAGCTTGTTGGCGTACTGCATGCCGAGAGCCTCTTTCTTGCCGCCGGAAGCGGAGTCGCCTGTAGAGGGCTCAAAGACACCGATCCTGACTACGTCGCCGGATGCTGCCGCCGCGGGAGCAGCCGCCCCGGTACTTCCTGCGCCGCTGTCAGCAGGGGCAGCGCCGCCGGCTGCGCCTGAGCCGCCGCCGCAAGCCGCGAGACTGAGCACCATGGCTCCTGTCAACAATGCTACGATTAACTTTTTCATTTTTTACCTCCTTGTATTAGATGTTGTTTGAGATGCGTACACCTTTTTTGCTCCGGTCTGACGGAGCAGGGACATGACCGTCCTATTGTTAAATATACACAAAAACAAACGAACAATTACTAGTTATTGTAATAATCCTGCCAGTATATGTCAATTATAGTTTAGATGAATTCATTCTCTTTGAGATTTTTGAGCCGTTTCTTTAGTACAATCCGCACTTTTCCGGCCGTATTATCGCACACCGATTTCACTCAAACTATACATTTTTTTTACGAGTCGTGTATAATATTGGAACATACTGTCATTAAACAGCGGAATCAAAAAATACTGATCAGAATATTCTATTATTAATAATGTATTTTAATGAAGAAACGTCGACATATTTTTGAGAAAGGAACCGGAGTAAGCAGACAATGAACAATCAGCGCAGCACTATTTCAAAAGATGATTTTTTATTCTCTCAGATGGTAATCGGCAAACTGTCAACTTATTTTTCCAAGCGTGTCGTAGGTCAGGAAACCCTGAAGTACTCGCTGATCGCCTCGATCATTGCGGACGGTCACGTCCTGATTGAGTCCGTACCCGGACTTGCGAAAACAACTGCGGCCAAAGCCATATCGGACGCGGTCAACGGACAGTTTTCCCGTATTCAGTGCACTCCCGACCTGCTGCCCAGCGATATCATCGGCACTCAGATCTATCATCAGCACACCGGAAAGTTCGAAACTATTTTCGGACCGGTTTTTGCCAACTTCGTCCTCCTGGATGAGGTCAACCGCTCGAGTGCAAAGACACAGAGTGCCATGCTGGAGGCCATGCAGGAGAGGCAGGTGACGATCGGCGGCACGACATATCATATGCCCCAGGATATTTTCATTGTCATCGCTACGCAGAACCCGATCGAACAGGAAGGAACCTATCCCCTCTCCGAGGCACAGACGGACCGCTTTATGATTAAGGAAAAAATCACTTATCCGACTGTGGATGAGGAGATCGAGATCCTCAACCGGATCGAGACCGGCGCTATCGACAATAAGGAGCCCGCCGTGATCACGATCGAAGATATAGATAAGGTCCAGGACATCTCCGAGCATGTCTATGTGGATGTCACGATCAAAAAATATATCGCGGAGATCGTAAACGCGACCAGAATGCCCGGAAAATATCTGGATCAGAAGATGGCATCTTATATCAGGATCGGCGCCAGCCCCAGAGCAACAATCAATTTCCTCAGAATCGCAAAGGCTTCCGCCCTCATGCACGGAAGGACTTACGTCTCGCCCGATGATATCAAACAGCTGCGCTATCAGGTCCTGCGCCACAGGATCGGCCTCAACTACGCGGCTGTCGCGGACAATGTCTCCGTGGAATCGATCATCGACAAAATCGTCAGTGTCGTGCCCGCCCCCTGATCGGCATTTTGGGTATTTTTGCCGCTGTGCGGCTTTCTCAGAGAAAATATATAAAAGCTGCTTTGTCAGGGATAATATATAAATTCTTCTCCTTATTATAATAAAGAAAAATGAGTATAAACATAAATTACGATTATCTGGACAGAGTGAGGAAAATGGCCACACTCTGCACAAAGAGAAAGACGTCGGCTCTGCTGGACGGTGACTATCACTCCCTGCAGCACGGCCGCAGTCTGGATTTTGATGATCTGCGTGAATATCACATGGGGGATGATGTCAATATGATCGACTGGAAATCATCCTCCAGGGTCGGAAAGACCCTGATCCGCCGCTATTTCGCAGACCGCAAGCACAATGTTCTCTTCGTCGGGGACACCGGCCTCAAGATGACCGGTGATACACCTGCGGGAGAGTCCAAGGAGCAGATCGCTCTCATGGCATTCGGCATCTCCGCTTATCTGGTCGATAAGCAGGGGGTTTCCTATGCCCTCTCCTGCTGCGGACCCAACGGGCACAAGATGACCCCTTTTCTGTCAGGCGCAGGCCACCTGGAGGAGATGATCTACAGCTATAAGGATGCTATTGAGAGCGGCCAGCCGACCCAGTCTTTCGCCGACACACTGTGGAAGACTGCCTCAACCTTTACCAGGCACATGGTCATGATCATCATCACAGACGCCGAGGGCCTGGCCCAGATGACTCCCGGTCTGATCAGGCGGCTCACCTATTACAATGATGTCTATATATTTAAGATCGAAGACGCCATGCTGACATCAGAGAACACTTTTGATCTGGAAGACAGCCGCTATACGGATCCTTTTCTTTCCATCTGTGGAGATCTGCGTCAGCAGGAAACCCAGATCAGGGAACATATGGAGCAGGCCGCGATCCGGGATCTGACGCCTAACCGTATTTTTTTCAACAATATTTCCAGAGAAGAAGAAATCGTCGATGCGCTCATCTGGCTGTTTGCCCGCAGAAAGGGGACTATATGAAGCCATGTATTCATGCCGTATTTTCCCCGGCGCTCAAGCGGTTGTTTATCCGCAGAAAGGGGACTACATGAATCCCGGTATTCATCCCGCATTTTCCCCGGCGCTCAAGCGGTTGTTTATCCGCAGAAAGGGGACTACATGAATCCCGGTATTCATCCCGCATTTTCCCCGGCGCTCTTCTCACGCAGTCACGCGGCGGGAAGAGCAGCGAAAAAGGAGGACTTATGAAATTCAGTATAGGACTTGAAGACCCCTTCGCCTTTTCGTCTTACTGGTATGCAGTCGGTCTGGGATTGATCCTGCTCGCTTTCGGTCTCTTCATGCTCTGCCCCCCGATTCTGGACCGGATCGAGAAAAGGTCCCGTTCTTCCTTTAGAAAGAGCTTTTATTCCCGGACCAAGGACAAGTACCTGAAGAAGATCGGGAAGGTCGAAGCAGCCTTTGACAAAGGCCAGCTCAATATGAGGGGCGTGCACCAGCAGATGAGTTCAATCGTCCGGAGCTTCGTCCAGACAGTGACAGGATGGCCGACTGAAGCCATGGTTTATCTGGAACTTGTCAACCTTGACCGACCGGAACTGGCAGAACTCGTGAGGCAGTATTATGAGCCGGAATTCGCCTATTACTCGGAAGCAGACGCAAAATCCGCGATAGAAAAAGGTAAGGAGCTGATCACAAAATGGTCCTGAGTTATCATTATCCCCTCAGAATCCTTCTGGGGATAATCATTGCAGCCGCGGTCGCAGCGGTCGCGTATTATTTAAAGAAAAGGAATAAAAAGGGAAAGCCTCTGCGGGTCGCCAACTCCGCACGCCTGAAATCACACCCTCTTTATAAAAAGGCCCTGATGCAGTCACGGGTCTTCCGGATCCTGTCTACAGCCGGCATTATTCTCTCGCTCACTGCCGCCCTGTTTCTCTCCGCGAGGCCCTATCGAAGATCCGCCTTTAAAGAGAACGTCAACCGGCGGGATATCTTTTTGTGTATCGATCTGTCTCCTTCTAATTACAGAGGAGTAAAGGATCTGGTGAATGAATTCTCCCATGTGGTTGAGGGGCTGGACGGAGACCGGATCGGGATCTCGGTCTTTAATACTTCCAGTGTCCGTTATGTCCCCATGACAGACGACTACGATTTCGCCCTTGAGAGGCTGGAAGCCCTTGCCGGCTATCTGGCCGCCGAGGAGGAATTCACCACAAAATATGTCGACCGCTATGATTCTGTCTATGACATCCCGGCATCCGAGAGGGACCGCTACACAGAGCTGAACAACATTCTCTCCACTTTTGACAAGGGAACCACGGCAGGCTATGAGGTCAAGGGAACTTCCGCAGTAGGCGAAAGCCTGGCCTCCTGTCTTTTCAGCTTCCCTGAACTGTCAAAAGAAGAAAGGACCAGAGCCATTATCCTGGTGACAGACAATCACGAGGAGCTGTTCGACGATCCTCTTGTCACCCTGGAGGAATCGGCGCAGATGTGCGCGCAGAACAAAGTCACCGTCTTTGGGATCTATCCCGGAGACAGTCAGGCGTCAGCAGGTTCCGCCGCAGACGGACAGTCCGGCAGCGGTGTGGATGGCGAAGCGCCCTCTTCCCCGGGTCAGACCGGCGGTTCAGGGCAAGGCAGCAATGACGGCAGTCCCGGCTCCGCTTCCTACTCTGCTTCCGACTCCGCTTCCGACAGGAACAGGATGAAAGAATCTGTGGAACTGACCGGCGGAAAATTTTATGATGCCGGCTCATCTCTCACGGCAAAAGAGATCCTGGAGGATATCCGGTCTCAGGAAATCATCAATACAGACACAGCTACCGCGTCGGTCGACACGGATATGCCCTTTTTCTGGTTCTGTGTCCTGATCATCGGGTTCGTCCTCATCGTGGCCACAACCCTTTATTTTGTCCTGCGCAGGGGCATCCGCAGGGGATTATTGTCACGGAAACTGACAGCAGCCATCCTGCTTGTCCTGATGACGGCAGGCATCGTGGTTATCGGCATACGGCCTATGTATCTGAGTCCCTCCGCGGAGCTGATGACGGACAATCTGGACGTGGCTTTCGTCGTCGACACCACCATCAGTATGTGGGCGGAGGACCACGGCGGAGAGACCCGCATAGACGGCGTGAAAAGGGATATTTACAGGATCATGAATTCCCTGCCCGGATCCAGCTTTTCTGTCATCCGCTTTGCTGACGGAGCCGAGATCCTGACTCCTTTCACACAGGATATCGATTCCATTTACGATATCCTCAATAATCTCAATATGCCCGGCTATTCGACGGCACAGGGTTCATCGCTCAATACAGCCTACGACGCCCTGCAGACAATGCTGACCAATGCCGGTACCAGAGGCCGGGACCGCAGGACGATCGTGTTCGTTTTCAGTGACGGCGAGACTACCGACGGATCCGAACTGATGAGCTTTTCGTCTCTGGGCGGTATGATCCACGAGGGAGCCGTCCTGGGATACGGAACCGAAAAAGGCGGAAAAATGTATTATCCCGGCAGAGGATATGTAAAGAATGTCTCCACGGGAGAAGCCGCCAGATCCGTCATCGATGAGGACGCCCTGCGTCAGATCGCGTCAGACCTTGGGATCCAGTATATCAACGAGACTGAGTCCCTGAATTCTTCCGGACAGCTCAACTTTGCCCTCAGCTCAAAGCTGCAGTCCATCCGAATGCTGAGCACAAGGGCTTCTTTCCAGGCGGGGAACAGAACCGGCTACAACGAGACCTACCACTACTTCTCTGCCGCCACGGCTCTTCTCCTGATCATTTGGATCAGCCTGACTGTCTACCGGGGAAATGTCGCCTGATCACGATACAGTTACAGGTCGACAATATTGTTGATCGGCTTATCTGTTGATTGACTTAGCTGTTAGTTGACTTAGCTGTCGATCGGCTTAGTTGTTAATTGACTTAGCTGTTGATTGGCCTGGTTGTTGATTTACTTAGCTGTTGATTGGCCTGGTTGTTGATTTACTTAGCTGTTAATTGCTTTACTGTTGATCGGCTTAGTTATTGCCTGATAATGGTATAGACTGATAAAAGTGTATTTTCTTTTTGCGCAGCCGTCTGCTGTCTGAAGCCGGTGGAAATGCGCGATGTATATTATTTTTTAACTGCTCACCCAACAGCGGAGGTCCTTTTAAATGGATCCTATTCTTGAAAAAAATAAAAAAATCTTCCGGACAATTCTGATCGTCCTGTGGGTCCTGTGCCTGATGATCGCCATCGATGGGGTTTTCCTTATAGCCAGAAACGTTGTAAATAATGGCTTCCTCAGAGATTACGAGAACGGCCGTTACTCGGAATCACCGGAGAAACTTTTTCTGCATACGGTCTTCGGGGAGAGTTATGTCGTCCCTTACAATCTGGGAAACGTGAACTGTTTCCTGGGAGATTACGAGCAGGCTGTCAAATATTATCAAAAGGCGCTGAACTCCAATCCGCCCGAGATCGATCAGGAATGCAAGATCCGTGTCAACCTGGCCTTTGCCATGTGCCATACGATCGATTTCGAGACTCTGGATTACTCGGACGAAGACGCTGTCAACAAGGCAATAGCCACATTGACATCAGCCAGGGCTGTACTGACGGATCATGAGTGCGCCAGCATGCCTGTGGGCAGTGAGGACGGTCACTTCCATGACGCGGACCTGCTCAAACATGACATCGATGAAATGCTGCAGAAGCTCCAGAATCAGGACAAGTCCGAGGATGGCCAGGATGAAAATCAGGACCAGAACAAGGATCAGAATCAGGACGACAGCCAGAGCGATGACAAGGACAAAGACAAAGATAAGGGCGACGGCCATGATCAGGACAAGAACAAAGATGAGCAGCAGACAGAAGAACAAAAGGCCCGTCAGGACCAGGTAAAGGAACAGCTTGAGAAGCAGAAAAGAGACCTGGAAAACGGCACTTCTTCCGAAAACAATGGATTCGACTATATCGATGGCGGCGAAAGCAAAGGATATGGAGATGGGACATTATGGTAACTAAAAAACGGAAAAAATTATCTGTCATTGTGGCCGCCTTATCCCTGGCTCTTCTGACTTCGGCCTGCCGGGGCACTGAGATGCCCTATGACCTGCCTGAGCCTTTCGAAAGCGGAAAAGAGCAGGACGAAGATATTACCAAGAAGCTGTTCGGCCTGGGAGAGCACAATCATGGAGACGAGGACGACCAGCCTGACGTCGTAATGAACGGCCCTGATATTCCGCCGGAAGGGACCAGTTACGATGAATGGAAGGGAATCAAATATACGACAGACACCTCCTTCAATCTCAGGTCATTCTGGGCAATGCAGGGCTACGACAGCCATGATATGGCGGAAGAAGGAATCGTGATGTATCCTGAAGCCATCGAAGATGCCCGGCTTGAGATCATCGACGCCAAAGTGGAACCGATCGGCGGAGAGATGAAACTGCGCTCCGGCGGATACGTAGACATCACGATCGAGACCCGATGGACAGGGACTATGAATTACTACGTAAAACCCGGATATTTCGCATTCCCCTATTCATTCTGCTTTTCAGAGAATCCGGCTCTCCCTTTTGACAAATATACAGGGACATCTCTGATTAACGATCTTGATACGGATGACTCCGAAAAAGACGATATCAACATCGGAGAGGCAGTCGATACCGGAATGGTGGAGTCAGGTGTCACCTGGAAGGGACAGACCTACCGTCTGTTTGCCAAAAGCGATACCCGCAATGCAAGTTTCGAAAGTTCGTACACCGATTTTGAGGACGGAAAGTCAATCGACGTAGTCCCGGCGGCTGTGGAAACAACACTGACGCTGCGGGTTCCGGCTGACTATGACGGCCTGGCGCTGGCCATTGACAAAGATATTACGGACGAAAAATCCACAAGGATCTCGCCAAAGGGAGAATGGCTGACCAATTCAGATCTCTATGCGGATATCCTGACTACACCCGCCGGTGTGAAACAGTCCCCGGATGACTTTTACTTCCTGAGTGTCCCGGATCTGATCGAAAAGTTCAGCAGCAAACACAACCAATGATGTGCCCGCGGTATACTATCCCGTGTTATAAATAACAGGCGGACAGCTCAATGCACTTGATGAGCTGTCCGTCCTTTTTTAACGTTATAATGTGTTTCCATGTGTTTTTAACGTAATTTTAACATGCGGGCGGCTTGCTATACGTTGACCACTTGAGCTTTTTAAGTTATGTTATATAATGATTTTTTCTAGTTTTCGCTTGTTTTACACCGAATGAGCTTTCAAAGACCTGTAAAGGCTTATAAAGACTTGTCAAAGACCTGTAAATACTTGTAGAAGATGAAAAAATACATCTGAATGCGGTATTATCCGCAAATCTCCGGGCTCAGGTCCCGGCAAAAGGAGAAACTATGAATTTTTTTAGTGGTTTGACACTTGCAGGCGGCCTTGCCATGTTCCTGTACGGCATGCGCCTGATGGGAGACGGTCTGAAGCAGAGTTCCTCAGGAACTTTGAAGCAGATCATGGAAAAGGTCACAAACAACACCTTTAAGGCCTTTCTGCTGGGTGTTGCTGTAACGGCGATCATACAGTCCTCAACGGCTACGATCGTCATCACTTCCGGACTTGTCGGAGCCGGTCTTCTCACGCTCCGCCAGTCCCTGGGCATCATTATCGGCGCCAACGTCGGTACTACGGTGACCGGCCAGATCATCCGTCTGCTGGATATGGACGCCGGCGGCTCCTGGCTGCAGATCTTCCAGCCTTCTTCTCTGGCTCCCATTGCCCTCATCATCGGCATCGTGATGATCATGGCCATGGAAAAACGTATTTCCAACGCCCGACAGATCGGCAATATCGCCATCGGTTTCGGAATTCTCTTTTCCGGTCTTATGAACATGACATCCGCGGTCAGCGCTCTCTCCGAGTCCCAGATGATCAAGGATCTTTTCACAGGTATCGGAAACAATCCTCTTGCAGGCTATGCCTCAGGTACTGCCGTGGCCTTTGTGCTCCAGAGTTCTTCCGCCACGATCGGTATCCTTCAGGCCTTCTCATCCTCCGGCCTTCTGATATGGCACGGAATCTATCCGATCATCGTGGGCGTCTATCTGGGCGACTGCGTGACGACCGCAATCGTATGTTCAATCGGCGCCAGTCCTGAACCCCGGCGTGTCGGTGTCATCAACATCGCTTACAACCTGATCAAGTCCGCACTTGTGCTGATCGGTGTGGCGATCGCTCACAGGGCCGGATTCCTTGACGGGCTCTGGAACAAGGTGGTCAATTCCAGTCTGATCGCAAATACAAACACGATCTTCAATATCGTCTGCGCCCTTCTGATTCTTCCCATCATCCCGCTTCTGGAGAAGCTCAGCTATCGTCTGGTCAAGGACGAGCCTGTGGAAGAAAGCCAGTATCAGGATAAGCTGGACGCTCTCAGCCCTGTATTCTTCTCTTCTCCCGCTCTTGCGCTGAGTTCCTGCTATGACCTGCTCAAGATCCAGCTGGACCTGTCCAGAAAAAACATAGATCTGGCATACGGGCTGCTCAAGGATTTTGACGAGAAGATTTATGACCAGATCCAGGAGGACGAAGCCAATATCGACATGTTCGCGGACCGGATCAGCGGATATCTGGTCTCTCTCCTCCCCCATCTGAAGAATGAGCAGCAGGTCTCGATCCTGGACGAATATTACAGGGCCTTTCCTGAATTCGAGCGTCTGGGAGACCATGCAGTTAATATCTCCGATAACGCCAAAAGTCTGGCAAATAACAACACTTCCTTCTCGGAGGCAGCAACTGCTGAGCTTGATGTCCTGATGGCCCTGCTGGACAGGATCCTGGACGAGACAGCCCTGGCCTTCGGTAAGCGCGACATAGACGCCGCCTACCGCATCCAGCCCCTTCGAAAGCTCACGGCGGACATGATCTCCGAACTCAAGGAAAGCCATCTGGCCCGTATGGGAACAGGCGAGTGCAATGTCTTTCATGACCCCAATTATGAAAACCTGCTCTCCGACATGATGCGTATCGCGGATGTCAGCTCCAACGTGGGCGAGGCCGTCATCGTCCGGGTGCGCCCCGAAATCGCCAGCCAGGAGCATTCCTACTTTGCGGATCTGCGCCACGAGGACGAGAACTACGATCGCGTCTACAGGGAGGCGCATGACCATTTTCATTCTATGCTGCCTGAAGACGCATACGGCAAATCAGGAAGCTCTCTTATGCAGAGTATGATGTCTGACCTTGACGACGCATAAGTCTGATTAAACAGCGAGCAAGCGGCCGCAAAGACGGATATGCTTGCATATCCGGTCTTGCGGACATTTGCGAGCGCCCACACATGAGCATAGAGAGATTTTTTGCGCAGAATGCGCAAAAAAGATCGGGATGCGAATGGGTGGAGCGCTGTGAAAGCGCGGGACGCGCGAAGCAGCGCGTGGTTTAATCATACATGTTTGCGGGCACCCGCCCATGGCCACAAGTATGATTTAAGTTTTTCAAAGTCAAATGGAAAACAAGGCAGAGGCGGTCGCGCCCCTCTGCCCCTGCCCGGCCAGTATCCGCCGCAAGGCGGAAAAATTTTTCACGGACCGTGCCATAAAGAAAAAAAGACAGAAGAAGATCTTTCACTGATCTCTTCTGTCTTTTTTATACTTTATATCGTTGTGTTAAACTCTATTCATCTGATTCTGCATGATTCCATACAGTCATATCTGCATGTTTTCAGGCAGTCTGACTGCATGTTTCCATGTGTTTTATTCACTTATGTGTCCTTTGTCCCTGATCACATCGATTACATCGTCGACATACTTCTCGCAGATATCATCAGACTCGGCTTCGACCATGACGCGGATCACGGGCTCTGTGCCGCTCTCACGCACCAGGATCCTTCCGGTATCACCCAGCTCATCCGCCACATGGGAAACTGCTGCCTGAACATCAGGATCATTCTGTGCCACAGGCTTGCTGTTTACCCGGACGTTTTTGAGTACCTGGGGATAGAACACCACGGGAGCCGCAAGCTCGCTCATGGGTTTGTTCTTTGCAAGCATGACTTCCATCAGCTTGAGGGATGTCAGGATTCCATCACCGGTAGTCTCGTATTTCAGGAAAATGGTGTGGCCGCTCTGCTCACCGCCCAGGCGGTTGCCGGTCTGCACCATGTTTTCATAGACATATTTATCACCGACCGCAGTCTTTTCATACTCGATGCCGACCTTGTCGAGGGCTTTGTAGAGTCCGAAGTTTGACATGACTGTGGTGACTACTTTGTTGTTGAGCAGTTTTCCGCGCTCTTTCATGTAGAGGCCGTAGATGTAGAGGGTATGGTCGCCTGTGATCAGGCCGCCCTTCTCGTCGACTGCCAGGCAGCGGTCCGCGTCACCGTCATAGGCAAAGCCTACATCCAGCTTGTTGTCCAGAACGAACTGCTGCAGATGCTCGATATGAGTGCTTCCGCAGTCTGTATTGATGTTAAAGCCGTCGGGCTCCGCATTCATGACATAAGTCTTGGCACCCAGGGCATCAAAAACACCTTTGGCGATCTGCCAGGCGGCGCCGTTGGCGCAGTCAAGACCGACTTTTTTACCCTTGAAGCTGTACTTGGACATGGAAATCAGGTGGCCGATGTAACGGTTTCTGCCCGCTACATAATCGACTGTGCGGCCGATGTTCTCGCGGGTTGCGATCGGGATCTCGATCTTGCCGTCGATGTAATCCTCGACCTTGAGGATTGTCTCCTCATCCATCTTCTCGCCGTTTCCGTTCAGCAGCTTGATGCCGTTGTCATAGAACGGATTGTGGGAAGCCGAAATCATGATTCCGCAGTCAAAGTCATCGACGCGGGCGATGTAAGCCACGGAAGGAGTGGTGGTGACATGCATGATGTAGGCATCCGCTCCGCTGGCCATGAGTCCGGTGCACAGAGCGTACTCAAACATATAGCTGCTGCGCCTGGTGTCCTTGCCGATGACAACCTTTGCCTTTTTGCCCTGATTTACACCATAGTACCAGCCCAGATAACGTCCGATCTGAATGGCGTGCTCAAATGTCAGGTTTTTATTGGCTTCTCCGCGGAAACCGTCGGTTCCGAAATATTTTCCCATATATTAATTTTCCTCCTTGTGGACGATCTCACCGCTGTTCTTCCAGATACTGTACTCCGGAACAACGCCCCTTACGCAGGAGGTAGGATATACGTTGCAGTGTCTTCCCAGAACAGTCCCCGGATTGCAGACTGCATTACAGCCGACCTCGACATAGTCGCCCAGCATCGCTCCGAACTTCTTGATTCCTGTCTCGATCTTCTCGGTGCCGTTGTGGACCACAACAAGCTTCTTGTCGCTCTTGACATTGGAAGTGATGGAACCAGCGCCCATGTGGCTGTAATAGCCCAGGATGCTGTCGCCGACATAATTGTAATGGGGGGTCTGAACGTGGTCAAAAAGGATCACGTTCTTGAGTTCTACACTGTTTCCGACGACGCAGTTGGCGCCGACTATAGCTGAACCGCGGATGAATGCGCCGTGACGCACTTCTGTCTCCGGTCCGATAATGCAGGGTGCTCCGAGATAAGCGGAAGGAAATACCTTTGCTGTCTTGTGCACCCAGACCTGAGGCTGGACTTCCTCATAGTCGTCTCCGAGTTCAGGCCCCAGCTGAAGGATCAGGTCTTTGATACCCTTGAGGGCTTCCCAGGGATAAGTAAACTTCCGCAGATAATCAGCAGCGATAGTATGATCAAGATCGTAAAGGTCTTTGATCGTGTACATATTACAGCCTCTCTTTCTTCTCGATGTCAAGGAAATACTTGTAGGCGTCCACAGTCAGCTCGCCGCAGGCAGGCTCATCGCAGGCGATGATGGCGCCATTGTGATTCTGAAGGGCGCTGCAGGTCCACTTGGCGCTTACTCCGCCCTGGACAGTCTTGGCAAGAGCTTTTGCCTTGTTGTGGCCGTTGATCAGGATCAGGACTTCCTTGGATTCCGTAACAGTAGCTACGCCGACAGACAGAGCCTGTGCGGGAACAGCTTCGGGATCGTTGCCGAAGAAGCGGCTGTTGACGATACGGGTATCAGTGGTCAGATTCCTGACGCCGGTGCGGGAGGAAAGGCTGGTGTAGGGCTCGTTGAAAGCGATGTGGCCGTCAACGCCGATGCCGCCAAGGAAAAGGTCTACGCCGCCGTAGGAAGCCATCTTCTCCTCAAACTTCGCGCACTCTGCATCCAGATCCTCAGCCATGCCGTTGAGGATATTGATGTTCTCAGGCTTCATGTCAGTGAGGTGATCGAACAGATAGTAGTGCATGAAATACCAGTAGGACTGGTCGTGCTCGCGGGGAAGGCCCACATATTCATCCATGTTGAAAGTCACGACATTGGCAAAGGAGACTTCGCCGGCCTTGTTCATCTTTACCAGCTCCTCATAGACGCCGATGGGGGAGCTGCCGGTAGCCAGACCGAGCACAAAAGGACGATCCTCTTTGTGCGCGTTGATCCTGGAAGCAATGTACCTTGCTGCCCATTTGCTCATATTGTCGTAATTTTCCTGAATAACTACTCGCATAATATAAAATCTCCCTTCTGCGGCAGACAGCCGCTTACAATTTGCATTAAAAATATTCAGCACCGAGAGAACCTCTGTTACGGTTTTGATTCCGCTTTTTACTTTCTCTCTGACGACCCGCTGAACTATGCCGGTTCCGTTCCGTTCAACCGGTTTTCAGGATATATTATCACCCTGCCGGTCAGATATACTGACAGGAACGCAGCAAAGAGCCGTGACAGCATCCGCCGAGTCTTTCGATAGCTGCCAACCTCGTCACCCTGTTTTCGGGCCAGGCGCTAACAACTTTTCCGCTCCTCTTGCACGAAAAATACGCTGTTTTAAAATTTACACAAGTAATTAAATATTATCAGTTTTCCTATATTTGTCAATAATCCTATTTTCGTACAGCGGGCAAAGCATTACAGTTCAGGCCATGCTGAAAACAATACGCCTTTTGTGCATCACAGTTTCGGCGGGACGCTCCCGCTCCGTGAAAAACGCAGCGGATATTACGGCGCTGTTAAACATTAATCTGTCCATTCTGCTTGTATTTCTGCTCGATAGCTGTGTCAG
>CACYTU010000035.1 GCA_902777355.1 uncultured Lachnospiraceae bacterium
TTCCAGGATATCCGCATCACCCTGAAGTACGGCGCAGACAAGAATGACAAGATCATCACCGGCCTTAAGAGAATCTCCAAGCCCGGTCTCCGCGTCTACGCGAAGAAGGATGAAGTTCCGAAGGTTCTCGATGGACTCGGCACTGCCATTCTTTCCACCAACCAGGGCGTTATCACCGACAAGAAGGCCAGAGAGCTTGAGGTCGGCGGCGAAGTTCTCGCCTTTATCTGGTAATACAGTGTGTTTCGGGGCTGCCGGCCTGAGGGCGGGCAGCAGAACGCAGCAAGACCAGCGGCCCGGCTGGCGGGATACAGCTCGTATAAGCAGTATACCCCACCGGAAATCCCACATTTACACAGCGGTCAAAGATCACAGCCTTTCCGGAATTTCGCCGCTCATACCGGACAGAGCACAGCTGTAGATCTGAACAGGAGCTGAACAACAGCGGGAAACTGCTGCAGGATTTCAGCGATCGCTGATCTGACATTAAATAACACAATGGCGGCGGTGCCACAGGCGCTGTCAGCTGAATAAAACAGGAGGTACGGGCATGTCACGCATCGGTAAAATGCCAATCGCTATTCCGGCAGGCGTCACTGTTGAAATAGCAGAAAATAATAAAGTGACTGTTAAGGGTCCCAAGGGAACACTTGAGAGGACTCTTCCGGGTGAGATGAAGATCACGCAGAACGATGGCGTTATCACCATCGAGAGACCCAATGATCTGAAGAAGGAAAAATCCCTTCATGGACTGACCAGAAGCCTGCTCCACAACATGGTGGTCGGTGTTTCAACCGGTTTCGAGAAGAAGCTGGAAGTCAACGGCGTTGGTTACAGAGCAGCCAAGTCAGGTAATACGCTTACGCTTAGTTTAGGATATTCCCATCCCGTAGAGATGACAGATCCCGAAGGCGTCACCACCGAAGTCCAGGGCAATGTGATCATCGTCAAGGGGATTGATAAAGAGGCCGTCGGACAGTTCGCAGCGGACATCAGAGACAAGCGCAGACCTGAACCTTACAAGGGCAAGGGCATCAAGTATGCCGATGAGCATATCAGGCGTAAAGTCGGTAAGACGGGCAAAAAATAAATAGATCTTAACTGGTCGCTTTATGACAGGTTTCGTGCGTCCGGCAAAGGCCGCGCCAAAAGGCCCGCGTAACAGAGACGGGCTTAGCCGAAGACCGGGCGGCAGCGGAGAATACTAATACAGCCATAATTCTGTTCTGGCTGCCGGAAGGCAAAGAAGGCAGATCTGATCACAGCAGACCGGATCGGGAGATTCGATTTACGGTGCAGGCTGGGACAGGATTTGCCGGAAGCATCCGGTACATATTTGGAGGAATTTAGAATGGTTAAGAAAGCAAACAGGAAGGCGATCCGCGAGAAAAAGCACTCCAGAATCCGCAACAGACTCAGCGGAACAGCGCAGTGCCCTCGTCTTGCCGTTTATAGAAGCAATAAACACATCTACGCACAGATCATCGACGACGACGCCCAGAACACCCTCGTGTCCGCAGGCACCGTCGAAAAGGAAATCCAGGACGCTGTTGAGCACACTGATGATATCGCGGCAGCTGAGAAAGTCGGTGAGGTGATCGCTAAGAGAGCAGCCGAAAAGGGAATCAAAGAAGTAGTCTTCGACCGCGGCGGTTATATCTACATGGGTAAAGTTGCCGCTCTCGCAGATGCTGCCCGTAAGGCCGGCCTGGAATTCTAAGGAGGAGATTGAGCGATGAAACGTACAATGATTGATACAAGCCAGATGGAGCTGGAAGATAAGGTTGTAGCCATCAAGCGTGTCACAAAGGTCGTAAAGGGCGGCCGCAACATGCGCTTCACAGCACTCGTTGTTGTCGGTGACAAAAACGGCCACGTAGGCTGCGGTCTGGGCAAGGCAACCGAAATTCCGGAAGCTATCCGCAAGGGCAAAGAGGATGCATCCAAGAACCTCGTCAGTGTAGCGCTCGACGAAGTCGCCAGCATCTCCCATGACTTTATCGGCAAATACGGCAGCGCTTCTGTCCTGCTGAAGAAGTCTCCCGATGGTACCGGTATCATCGCAGGAGGCCCCGCACGTACAGTGTGCGAGCTCGCCGGCATCAAGAATATCCGTACAAAGTCTCTTGGTTCCAACAACAAGCAGAACGTTGTACTGGCAACTATCAACGGACTCAGCCAGCTGAAGGTTCCCGAAGAAGTCGCAGCCAGACGCGGCAAAGCTGTCGCTGACCTCAAGGGCTGAAATGCTTGACATAATATCTGAAAGGAGAATAGATAATGCCTACAGATGTGAAAGAAACTGCAGCTGAGCCGAAGAAGCTGAAAATTACTCTGATCAAGTCTGTAATCGGTGCTGTTCCGAAAAACCGCGCTATCGTCAAGTCCATGGGATTCAGGAAGCTCAACAGCTCCGTCATCCTTCCCGACAACGCGGCAACCAGGGGACAGATCAGACTGATCCGTCACATGGTCAAAGTCGAAGAGCTGGATTGATTTAGAATGCGGCGGAAACAGGTCCGCAGGACTGCATATGCATGACGGCTGTTTTCGCGGAAACCGGTGCAGGAGCGCCATTCGTTTCCCGGATCATCCGGGGATTCCCTGAGAGGATCACCCGGGACGATCCGCAGCCCGCGCTCCAGATTGTGAGGAAAAAATGGATTTACATAATCTTAGACCTGCTGAAGGCTCCAAGCATGACAACTTCCGCAGAGGCCGCGGCCATGGTTCAGGCAACGGCAAGACTGCAGGTTACGGACATAAGGGACAGAAAGCCAGGAGCGGAGCTCCCAGGCCCGGCTTCGAAGGCGGCCAGATGCCCCTTTACAGAAGACTCCCCAAGAGAGGCTTCACCTGCTATAACACCAAAGATATCGTAGCTGTTGACATCGAGGCACTCAAGAGATTTGAGGACGGTGCAGTTGTAGATGAGCAGGCACTGCTCGAGAAGGGTGCTGTCAGCAAGATCGGCGATGGCGTCAAGATCATCGGCAATGCGGATCTCGACAGAAAGCTCACCGTCAAGGTTACAGCGTTCAGCGCCGCAGCCAAAGAGAAGATCGAGGCAGCCGGCGGCACAGCCGAAACAATTGGCCGCTGAATGACAAAGAAATAGTAACGCCATATCGGAACCCTCAGGTTCCGGTATGGCTTGCCCTTTATTCCACAGCAGCCTCCGTAATACCTGGCTCAGGATTAGGATTTTGGCAGGGCATCCGCATTCGAGTCCGGATGCTGCCCGGCATGTTGATCCGCAGGAGGTTTAAAGGGCACACAATTTCGGAAAGGCCTTAAAAGAATGTTTGACTCGATCAAAAATGTATTCAAAGTAAAAGAAATCAGGATGAAGCTCCTGTTTACTTTTCTTATGATGATTGTGATCCGCTTTGGCTGCCAGCTTCCCGTCCCGGGTGTTGACAGAAACTATTTTGCGGACTGGTTTGCTCAGCAGACAGGCGACGCGTTCAGCTTTGTGGACGCCTTCACCGGCGGTTCTTTCCTGAACATGTCGATCCTGGCCCTGAATATCACGCCCTATATCACATCATCCATTATCATCCAGCTGCTCACCATCGCGATCCCCAAGCTCGAAGAGCTTCAGAGAGAGGGCGAAGAGGGCAGAAAGATGATGACAGCCATCACCCGTTATGTGACCGTTGCGCTGGCTCTGCTTGAGTCTTCCGCTATGGCAATCGGATTCGGCCGTCAGGGTCTGCTGGAAGAATTCAATGCACTAAATGTGATCATGGTCATTGCTACACTGACCGCAGGAAGTGCCTTCCTGATGTGGATCGGTGAACAGATCACAGTCAAGGGAATCGGAAACGGTATTTCCATCGTACTGTGTATCAACATCGTGTCGAGGATGCCCCAGGATATCGCGGCGCTGTTCCAGCAGTTCGTGATCGGCAAAAATGTGGCGTTCGGCGCTCTTGCCGCAGTCATTATTATTGCAATCATCCTCGTGATGGTCATCATGGTCATTCTCCTGAATGACGCGGAGCGCAAGATTCCTGTTTCTTACGCACAGAAGATTAATGGCAGACGCTTTACAGCCGGCCAGACTTCTGTCATTCCGCTCAAGGTGAACACCGCAGGTGTTATGCCTATCATTTTCGCTTCATCCCTGATGGAGTTCCCGACTATTATTTCTACTCTTGCAGGTTATAGGGGAACCGGCATCTGGTCCGAAGTACTCCGCTATCTGAGTTCTTCCTACTGGTGCAATCCCTCTTATTTCCAGTACACGGCAGGTATGCTTATCTACATCCTGCTCCTGATCTTCTTCGCATACTTCTATACTTCGATCACTTTCAATCCGATCGAGATTGCGGACAATCTGAAGAAGAGGGGCGGATTTATTCCCGGAATCAGACCGGGCAGGCCTACCATCGAGTACCTCAGCAGGATTCTGAACTACATCATTTTCGTCGGCGCGATCGGCCTTACCTGTGTCGGCATTCTGCCCTTCATTTTCAGAGGGCTGTTTAATGCATCGATCTCGTTCGGCGGAACCAGCCTGATCATCGTTGTCAGCGTTGTGCTCGAGACGATCAAACAGGTTGAATCCATGATGCTGGTGAGAAATTACAGGGGATTCCTGAACGATTAAAGAATGTATTCGTTACAGTTCAGGCCCACCTGATTCTTGGAGCGCCTTTTGTGCATTGCTGTAGAGGTGGGCCTTGAAAAACGCCGGTACTTGCTTTTTGCAAGCCCTATCGTCAAAGTATTAAACTGTATTCAGGCGTATCTTTTGACAGGTCAATCTGACGGCCGTCTGATGATACTGCATATTTCAGGACCGGCGGACGGCTTCCCGAATGCGATCACAGAGATTTTTTAATTTTGCCTGATTCGCTTTGTGTATGGCCGCACGCAGGCGGCTGTTCATCTCCGTGCAAGAGCGTGAACGGCAGCGAGAACAATGCTGTATTCAGGGAAAGGGAGGAATACCATGAAAATCGTCATGCTTGGAGCACCCGGAGCAGGCAAAGGAACACAGGCCCAGATGATGGCCGAGAAGTTCGGACTTCCCCATATTTCGACCGGGGATATTTTCCGCGCCAACATCAAGAACGGCACTGAGCTTGGAAAAAAGGCCAAGGCATTTATGGATGCCGGAAAGCTTGTCCCCGATGAGCTGACAGTCGAGATCCTTCTCGACAGAGTGAAAGCCGATGACTGTGCAAAGGGATATATCCTGGACGGATTCCCCAGGACCATTCCGCAGGCTGAAGTTCTCTCGGACACTCTTGCAAAGACCGGTGAGAAAATCGATTATGCGATCAATGTGGATGTTCCGGACGCCAATATTGTAAAGCGCATGAGCGGCAGACGTTCCTGCCCCAAGTGCGGCGCTTCCTATCACATCGAATTCATTCCTCCCAAAAAAGAGGGTGTATGTGACAATTGCGGCAGCGACCTGATCCAGCGCGCGGATGACAATCCCGAGACAGTGCAGAACAGACTGACCGTCTATCACGAGCAGACACAGCCGCTGATCGATTTCTATGAAAAGAAAGGCGCTCTGCGCACAGTTGACGGAACGAAGGAAATGAAAGAAGTGTTCCAGGAAATTACAAAAATTTTGGAGGGATAAATGTCAAAAGCAGATGTCATTGAACTCGAGGGTATCGTAATCGAAAAACTTCCGAATACAATGTTTAAAGTGCGTCTTGAAAATGATGCTGTGATCCTTGCCCATATCAGCGGCAAGCTCAGACAGAATTTCATTCGCATTCTCCCCGGTGACAAGGTCACGCTGGAGATGTCCACCTATGACCTGACCAAGGGAAGGATCATCTGGAGAGACAAGTAAAAGGCAACATCAGGATCGGATATATATCAGTAAAATACAAGAGTCATTCACCGCCTGGCTGGAGAATGACTCTAATTTTATGACAAGACCCGGGAAGTGACTTTTCCGCCTTGCGGCGTACACGGGCCGGTCATGGGAGAGAGAGCGTCCCGACGAAACAGCGATGCACAAAAGGCCCATTGTTTTCAGCAGGTCTGAACTGTAACAGGTGCAAAAACACTGATAAAATTTGTAAAAAAAATCCTTGTATTTCAATGGATGACGTGCTATTATATCTTGGTCTGTAAATGAGCAGGGGGAAACCCTTGCTCAATTGTCCTGTCTTAAACCGTAACTACGCATTTCAAAGGACGGGGTGATTTCGGACGTACCCGATCACAGGCACAGAAAATATCATACGGTATATTCTGATTTGCCTCAAAGGAAAGGAGCAGGAGATGAAGGTTAGAGCTTCCGTAAAGCCTATTTGCGACAAGTGTAAAGTCATCAAGCGCAAAGGCATCGTAAGGATCATCTGCGAGAATCCGAAACACAAACAGAGGCAGGGTTGAGCGAGCTTGTAATGCTCTGATCATAGAATAGATGGCGCCCCGTTAACCCTATTTACCAGACCGGGGCAGCACATTACTCTTTGATACCATGCCGATCGTTTGTATCGCAGTGGAAAGGCCGGCTTAAAAACCGGTTGGGCAGAGATGAGAACAGCAGGAAAGGAATCCTGATCCTGACGGTCTGCCCCAGTCAATCAGTTTTGTATTATGTAGTAGAAGGAGAGTTTTACAATGGCTCGTATCGCAGGTGTTGATTTACCCAGAGATAAGCGCGTTGAGATCGGTCTGACCAGCATTTATGGCATCGGCCGCACATCCGCTACAAAGATCGTCGAGAAGGCAGGCGTCAATGCAGACACAAGGTGCAGAGACCTGACCGACGAAGAAGTCAAGAAGCTCAGCGAAGTCATCGCTGAGGATTACATGGTCGAAGGTGACCTCCGCAGAGAAGTCGCCATGAATATCAAGCGTCTCACTGAGATCGGCTGCTACAGAGGCATCCGTCACAGAAGAGGCCTCCCTGTCCGCGGTCAGAAGACAAAGACCAATGCAAGGACCAGGAAGGGCCCCAAGAAGACTATCGCCAACAAGAAGAAATAATGATAATGAGTGTCCGCGCAGGGCAGCGTGAAGTCCGCAAGACCGGAGTGCTGTTCGCAGCGGAACGTATACCAGTATTGGGAAAGAAAGTAGGTTAGTTTTATGGCAAAGCAGACAAATGCCTCCAGAAGGAAGCAGGTAAGACGTGTCAAGAAAAACGTTGAACGCGGACAGGCGCACATCCAGTCCTCTTTTAATAACACAATCGTTACCCTGACAGATACCCAGGGCAACGCTCTGAGCTGGGCAAGTGCCGGTGGTCTTGGTTTTAAAGGTTCAAGGAAATCTACTCCCTATGCAGCACAGATGGCTGCAGAGACGGCTACAAAGGCAGCGCTCATCCATGGGCTGAAGGCTGTCGATGTTTTCGTAAAGGGACCCGGATCAGGCAGAGAGGCTGCAATCCGTGCGCTGAATTCCAACGGACTTGATATCATCAGCATTACGGATGTGACTCCGGTTCCTCACAATGGATGCCGTCCTCCCAAGAGAAGAAGAGTCTGACCTGTATTTTTATATAACAGAATGATGCAAGATTGGAAGAAGGCGCTTGATTTACATTATTTATATGTGATCTGTTCCGCGGGAAGCAGGAAAAATCTGTTCCGCAGAAGACAGGAAGCGCTGTAAACAACATGCGCCCGCACGATGTCTGTCGCGAAGATGCGGCGGGCCGCAGAAAAGAAAGGATTTTTACAATGGCAGTAAACAGAACCCCGGTAATGAAAAGATGCAGATCCCTTGATCTCGATCCCGTTTTTCTTGGATATAACAAGAAGTCCAAGAGACAGCTGATCCGCAGAAGCCGCAAGCTCAGTGAGTACGGCATGCAGCTGCGCGAGAAGCAGAAAGCCAAATTCATCTACGGCATCCTTGAGAAGCCTTTCCGCAACTACTATGACAAGGCCGACAGGATGAAGGGCATGACCGGTGAAAACCTTATGACCATGCTTGAGAGCCGCCTGGACAATGTCGTTTTCCGCATGGGCTTTGCCCGCACACGCCGTGAGGCACGTCAGGTTGTCGGACATAAGCATATCACTGTCAACGGCAGGATCGTGAACATTCCTTCCTACATCGTCAAAGCCGGTGATGTGGTCGAGGTCAGAGAGAAATCCAAGAGCATCCAGAGATTCAAGGATATTCTTGAGGTTACATCCGGCAGACTTACACCCGAGTGGGTTGATGTCGATAAAGAGGCGCTCAAGGGCACAGTCAGCCAGCTGCCTAAGAGAGATCAGATCGATGTTCCCGTAAACGAGATGCTCATCGTCGAGTTGTACTCCAAGTAATAGCTCCGTGAGGATGCCCACGCGTGCGGTGTGGAAAATGACGCCCTTACGGGTATCCGGCAGGCGTGACCCCATGCTTCGCATGGGCGCAAGACTCCAAGTGAGTCTTGAACTCATAAGGCCGGCCGCAAACAGTGATTTCGCGGCGGCAGATCCGCAAACAGTAAAAACTGTGCGCAAAGCGCAAAGGAGGATTTACGAGTGTTTGATTTTGAGAGACCGAGCATCGAAGTCGTTCAGATTTCCGATGATAAAAAATACGGCAGATTTGTTGTCGAACCTCTGGAGAGAGGCTACGGCATCACATTGGGAAATTCCCTCCGCCGGATCATGCTCTCTTCACTTCCCGGCGCTGCGGTGAGCCAGGTTAAAATTGATGGTGTACAGCACGAATTCAGTACGATTCCCGGTGTCAAGGAAGATGTCACTGAGATCATTATGAACATCAAGAGCCTTGCGATCAAAAATGACAGCGAGTCCAACGAGCCCAAAACTGCTTTCATCGATTATGAAGGTGAAGGTGTTGTGAGGGCTTCCGACATCCAGATCGATTCGGATATCGAGATCATGAACCCTGATCTTGTGATCGCTACACTTAGCGGTAAGGAAACCAGGCTGTTCATTGAGCTCACGATCACCAAGGGAAGAGGCTATGTCAGTTCCGACAGGAACAAGACACCTGACCTCAAAATCGGCGTGATTCCGATTGATTCCATTTATACACCTGTTGACAGAGTCAATGTGGCTGTGGAGAATACACGAGTCGGACAGCAGACTGACTTTGACAAGCTCACACTTGATGTCACGACGGACGGTACGATTGCCCCTGATGAGGCAGTCAGCCTTGCGGCAAAAGTCCTCAGTGAGCATCTGAGCGTCTTTATCAATCTGTCTGAGAAGGCGAGGACCGCAAAAGTGATCTCCGAGGAGAAGGAAAATCCCAAGGAGAAGGCACTGGAGATGAGCATTGACGAGCTTGAGCTCTCCGTCCGTTCTTACAACTGCCTGAAGCGCGCAGGCATCAACACGGTGGAAGAGCTTTGCAACAAGACTCCCGAAGAGATGATGAAGGTCAGGAACCTTGGCCGCAAGTCTCTTGAGGAAGTCCTTGAGAAGCTCAAAGAGCTGGGACTGAAACTCAATTCCAGCGAAGAGAACGCGTAATAAACAGATCAACCAAACCATCCGGCTGCGGTAAATCCGCGTGGTGCGTAGCAGGAGATGCCGGATTTGGAGGAGAGACGGTGCGATAAAATGCAATAATTGCCCGCCTTCCCTGTGCCGGGAAGCGGCAGAAGCTGCGAAAACGGACGCAAACCGGATCCGGAACCGGCGGCAGATAAGACCGAAGAGCGCTGCTGTCGGCATCATCATAAAAGTGGAGGAAAATAAAAATGGCAATGTACAGAAAATTAGGCAAGAAGACCAAGCTCAGAAAGGCCCTGCTCCGCAACCAGGTCACAGCTCTGATCTATCATGGAAAGATCACGACTACCGAGGCCCGCGCCAAGGAAATCCGCAAGATCGTGGAGCCCATGATCACCATGGCTGCCAAAGAGTATGACAACTATGAGACAGTTACTGTCAAGGCTAAAGTTGCCCGCAAGGACAAAGACGGCAAGCGCGTCAAAGAGGTTGTTGACGGCAAGCGCGTGACCGTTTACGACGAAGTCGAGAAGCAGGTTACCAAGGATTCTCCCAGCCGTCTGCACGCCAGAAGGCAGATCCTTCGTTATCTCTATCCCGTCGTGGAAGTTCCCGCAGATGCCAAGGGCCGCAGGAAAGCTGCAAAGAAGGTTGACCTTGTGGACAAGATGTTCACAGAGTACGGCCCCAAGTATGCCGGCAGGAACGGCGGTTACACCAGGATCATCAAGATCGGTCAGCGCCGCGGTGACGGAGCGATGGAAGTCGTTCTTGAGTTCGTCTGATGATAGTCTGATCCCATCATCTGTAAAGATTATCTGTATAGATTGATGAAAGCAGTCGGCAGAGGGATTTTGTCCTGCGCGTAGAACCTGTTGCCTGTTTCCGACGCGCAGCCATAACAGGTGGTTCTGCCGGTTGCCTGCATTGAGAAAAATAGAGCCTCCGGGAGTGTTTCCCGGAGGCTTTTTTAAAGCAAAAAAATATAAAGCAGAAAACTGTAAGTTGGATAATTCTAAAACAGAAAACTGTAAAGCAGAAAACTGTAAGTCGGAAAATTCTAAAACAGAAAACTGTAAAGCAGAAAACTGTAAATCGGAAAATTCAAAAACAGAAAATAAAAGAAGAAAGCTGTAAAACGGAAACTATTAGACCGGGACTGGAGAGATCCGGTATTGTCTGAGAAGGGTGAGCCATGATTAAGATCAGAGACCTGATTCATGATTACATAAAGAGGGACGAGGAGGGTAATCCCGCGGGAACCGTCCGCGCGATCGATGATGTCTCCCTGGATGTCAAACCCGGACAGTTTATAGCGATCCTGGGGCACAACGGCTCGGGAAAATCGACACTGGCCAAACACCTCAATGCCCTGCTGCACCCCACAGAGGGGACAGTATGGATCAAGGGGATGGACACAAAGGACCAGTCACTGCTGCTGGATATCCGTCAGACAGCGGGCATGATCTTTCAGAATCCGGACAATCAGATCATAGGCCAGGTTGTTGAGGAAGATGTCGGATTCGGACCTGAAAATATGGGGGTGCCCACAGAGGAGATCTGGGAGCGCGTAGAGGAGAGTCTGAAAGCGGTCGAAATGTATGAGTACCGCAAGAAGTCCCCCAATCGTCTGTCCGGAGGACAGAAACAGCGCGTTTCGATCGCAGGTGTCATCGCCATGCATCCCGGATGCATTATCATGGATGAACCCACTGCCATGCTTGATCCCTCCGGGCGAAAAGACGTCATCGATGCGGCCTGGACCCTGAACCGGGGCGAGGACATCACCATCATCCTCATCACACATTACATGGAGGAAGCCATCCGGGCGGACCATGTTTTTGTCATGGATAAGGGCAGGATCGCCATGCAGGGGACACCGCGCGAGATCTTCTCAAAAGTGACAGAGCTCCAGCGGCTCCATCTGGACGTTCCCCAGGTCACTCAGCTTGCCTATATTCTCAGGGAAAACGGACTTGATATTCCGGAGGGAATACTGACCAAGGAAGAACTGGCAGAGGCACTTAAAAAGATTGGAAAGGCCGGGTGAATCATCGATGGGAATCAAACTGGAAAATGTGAGCTTCGTTTATGAGCAGGGTACTGCCATGCAGACGGCGGCTCTCAAAGATGTGAATCTGGAAATACCTGACAACCAGTTTATAGGCCTGATCGGCCACACGGGTTCCGGCAAATCCACGCTTGTCCAGCTCCTCAACGGACTTCTCCGCCCTACATCCGGGCGCGTGCTCTACAACGGGGAGGATATTTTCGGGGACAAGTATGACAGAAAAGCACTGCGTGCCGCAGTCGGTCTGGTCTTCCAGTACCCTGAACACCAGCTTTTCGAGGTGGATGTTCTCTCGGATGTCATGTTCGGCCCCCGAAATCTGGGACTGGACGAAAAGACCTGCAAAAAGCGCGCCATAGAAGCCCTCGAGGATGTCGGGATTTCTGAAGAGTACTATAAGACTTCTCCCTTCGACCTCTCGGGAGGCCAGAAGCGGCGGGTGGCCATTGCCGGCGTAATCGCCATGCATCCCCATATCCTCATTCTCGATGAGCCGACCGCAGGACTTGATCCCCGTGGCCGCGACGAGATCCTCGGCCTGATCTCGGACATGAAGAAAAAACTCGAGATGACCATCATTCTGGTCTCACACAGTATGGACGATGTGGCCCGTTATGTGGAGAGGATCGTGGTGATGGGAAAGGGGAAAAAGGTGTTTGACGACACTCCGTCAAATGTTTTCCGCCATTATGAGGAACTCGAGGAACTGGGTCTCTCCGCCCCTCAGATTGTCTACATTATGAACGAACTGAAAAAACAGGGGATCGATGTTCCTGCTGACGTTCTGACCGTGGAGGAAGCCGCAGGGGAGATCCTGAAATTGTATCAGAAGAACTGAGTGATCGGTTCAAACCGGCAGAACTGAGTGAACCGGCAGAACCATTCCGTATGAAAAGGGACCGGCAGAACCCGCTCCCTATGAAAAGGGACCGGCAGAACCATTCCGTATGAAAAGGGACCGGCAGAACCCGCTCCCTATGAAAAGGGACCGGCTGAAGCGTTCCGTATGAAATGGGACCGGCTGAACACGCGCATGCACAAAGATCCTGCCCGGCTGCCCGGGAAAAAAGTTTTGTGAACGGAGGCATAACCGAGATTATGTTTAAAGATATTACCCTCGGACAATATTATCAGACAGATTCTATCCTGCACCGGCTTGACCCCCGCGTCAAACTGGTCGGTACGCTCGTCTATATTATTTCCCTGTTCGTAGTGGATACCTTTGTGGGTTACTTCCTTTGCGCAGCTTTTCTGATTGCCATGATCGCGCTCTCCAATGTGCCTGTCGGATACATCGTGCGCGGTATGAAGGGAATCCTGATCCTGCTGCTCATCACTATGTCATTCAACCTCTTTCTGACGCCGGGCGAAGTTCTGGTCCGTCTGGGCTTTCTGAAAATCACGAAAGAAGGCCTGATTTTTGCCGCCAAGATGGGCATCCGCCTTTCCCTGCTCGTGATCGGATCCTCCCTTATGACTCTGACCACGACGCCCAATCAGCTGACAGACGCGATCGAGAGCCTGCTCAATCCAGCCAAGCGCTTTCATGTGCCAGTTCACGAGATCGCCATGATGATGTCAATCGCTCTCCGCTTTATCCCGATCCTGATGGAGGAGACTGACAAGATCATGAAGGCCCAGATTGCGAGGGGAGCTGACTTCGAGAGCAAAAACCTGATCAAAAAAATGAAGAGTCTCGTGCCGCTGCTTGTGCCCCTCTTTATTTCGGCATTCCGCCGGGCCAACGACCTGGCAATGGCTATGGAAGCCAGATGCTACCACGGCGGCGTCGGCCGGACCAAGATGAAGCCCCTGATTTATAAAGGGCGTGACCGCACTGCCTACATTGTACTCATTGCTTTTTTCGCGCTTTGTGTCATCCTGAGGGTGGTCCGTCTGCCTTTTCTGATTTGAAATAATGACAGCTTTGCCCGCCGGCTGCGCCTCGAAGAGGAGCTCAGCTGCGGTTTTGCGCGGAGTGCTTCAATGCTTCAATATGGAGGGAAAATTGAAAAAAAGAATCCTTCTGGCTGTTGCCTATGACGGTACGGATTATGCGGGCTTTCAGGCGCAAAAGAGCGGTGTGCCGACCATTGAGGGAGAACTGAACAGAGTTCTGACAGAACTGACGGGCCAGCCCGTAGAGGTGATCGGCGCCAGTAGAACGGACGCAGGTGTCCATGCTTACTGCAACCTGGCTGTTTTTGACACCGAGAGCCGCATTCCCCCTGAAAAGTTTGCCTACGCGGTCAATGTCCGCCTGCCTGAGCAGATCTGTGTCCCCGTATCCATGGAGGTTGCTGAAGATTTTCATCCCAGGCGGTGCAGCACGGTCAAAACCTATGAGTACCGTATTTATAACGCGCAGATGCCTGATCCCATGAAGCGCCTCTACTCATATTTTTCAAGGTATCACTTTGATGTGGACGCCATGCGGGAGGCTGCGGAGTACCTGGTGGGAGAACACGATTTCAAAAGTTTCTGCAGCACATATTCTTCCGCGAAGACGACAGTTCGGGAAGTCCTCTCAGTTCAGGTCGAGGAAGTGCCGTGCAGCATGTCTTACAAGGGCTATACTGCCTCCTCTCAAACGGGGGCGGCAGCTGACGGGGTTAATGATTGGACAGATGGCAGAAGCGGTATGCCCAGGGAAATAGTCATCCGTGTGAGCGGAAGAGGCTTCCTCTACAACATGGTGCGCATTATAGCCGGCACTCTGATGGAAGTGGGCCGCGGCTTTAAAAAGCCCGGAGATATTCCTGAGATCCTGCAGGCCTGCGACCGCCGGGCGGCTGGCGCAACAGCCCCCGCATGCGGACTTACCCTGGTCCGCTACGAGGTCCTGGAACCGGGATATGAGATGGTTTTCGGCAGCAGGCCCTGACCATTTTATTCATCCATGTTTGTAAATGCAGGATCATGGGCACATGTATGAAAGTCTTAAAAAGCATGATTGAGAAACATGTATGGAAATCTTAAAAAACATGATCGAGAAACATGTATGGAAAAAAGTACAGGTTTAAGTTGACACTGCTATTTGTGTAAGCTAAAATGATTTGGTGCGACGGCGGTATGCGCATGTTTTTTGCATGCACCCAAACTCCCCGGTTTTGGTAAAAGCCTGCTGCCACTGCGACTCGCACTTGTAATTTGAATAACAAATAAATTGAAGATAAGAGCAGATGAGACTGATTTTTGCGCAATCCGCCGCTGTTTTCCTGTTCAGGGAAACAGGTGATGCCGGATTTCTGCCGGGATCTGACCGATACGATGATCCCGTCTGTCCGGACCGGACATGTTGATGTGCGGCATGCCGGAAGAGCTGATTTCAGTGTATACGCTTCGGAATTGGAGGAAATCATGAAAACCTATGTGCCAGGCGCAGCAGATATTCAGAAGAAATGGTATGTAGTGGACGCGACCGATATGACTCTCGGCCGCCTTGCAAGCGCGGTTGCCAACGTTCTGCGCGGCAAGAACAAGCCCATCTATACTCCTTTTATTGATACAGGCGACTATGTGATCATCGTCAATGCAGAGAAGATCAAAGTCACCGGCAAGAAGATGGATCAGAAGATTTATTTCCGTCACTCCGAGTATGTCGGCAGCGCGAAGTACACAACTCTTCGCGAGATGCTCCGCACAAAGCCCGTCAGGGTTGTCGAGCACGCAGTCCGCGGCATGCTTCCCAAGGGAAGACTCGGCGACGACATGTACAGGAAGCTGCATGTCTATGAAGGTCCTGAGCACAAGCACGCTGCACAGAAGCCTGAAGAGCTGAAGTTCTGATCGACTTTATCCGCCAGCCGGCGTCTGCCGGAGGCAAACGGAATAGATGGCCGGCAAATCCGCATGTGACCGGACGGCCTGAGTTTGAAAGGAGATATATACAATGGCTAAAGAAGCGACATTCTATGGAACCGGCAGAAGGAAATCCTCTGTTGCCCGTGTTTTTATTACACCCGGCACCGGTAATATGACCATCAACGGCAGAACCATCGACGATTATTTCGGACTTGAGACCCTCAAGGTTATCGTCAACCAGCCCATCGTCCTGACCGGAACAACCGGCCAGTACGACTATAAGATCACCGTCAAGGGCGGCGGCACAACAGGTCAGGCAGGCGCGATCCGCCACGGCATCTCCCGTGCCCTGATCGAGGCTGATCCCGATCTCCGTCCCGTTCTCAAGAAGGCCGGATACCTGACTCGTGACCCTCGTATGAAAGAGAGAAAGAAATACGGTCTCAAAGGCGCACGTCGTGCTCCTCAGTTCTCCAAGCGATAATTTTTATTGCCGGGGGGACAACAGTCCTTCATATAGTAAAAACCGGACCCGCAGAAATACTGGATTTCTGCGGGTACTTTTTGTTTCGTGAAATTGTCGGATGTGGTATATTGGATAGGTACACGGAAGCTGTTCCCGAACGCGGCAGGAAAAGTGCACGAGGAGCCGGCTGAAACAGCATTGCAGAAAGTGCACAAAGGAGCCGGATTAAGCAGATCCGGACGGGCAGCCGGAGTACAGATGAAGATTATTGACAAAGGGTACGGGATGAAAGTGATGCGGCGGGCTGCCGGGACACTGGAACAGAGAGGGATAAATGGATATGAAGGGCGATATCAATGCACGTGTTCAGAATGTGACGAAACTGATCCTGGAGGATTACAGACTGGGCAGGGACATAGATGACAGGAATGTTTTTAACCAGCCGGACAGTGTGGTCGTCGTCGATCTTGTCAATAAACTGCTCAAGATTCTTTTCCCCGGCTATTACAGAGAGAAGGCCTTCCGCAGCTACAGCTATGACAGCCGGATCGCGGTGGTGATCGAGGATGTCATCTACAATCTGAAGAAGCAGATCGTGATCGCGCTCCGCTTCCGTGAGGAATATGCCGGGACTTCCTATGAGGAACTCAGTGAAAGGGCAGAGGAGCTTACTATTGAATTCCTGGCCAGGATCCCCAAGATCCGCGCTCTGGTGAACACAGACATGCAGGCTTCCTTTGAGGGGGATCCCGCGGCCTTCAATAAGGCGGAGATCGTTCTCTGCTATCCCGGTCTGCTGGCGAGCACGATCAACCGCCTTGCGCACGAGCTGTTTCTGCTCGGTGTGCCGCTCATTCCCAGAATGATGACCGAGTATGCCCACAGCAAGACGGGAATCGACATCCACCCGGGCGCTACGATCGGAGAATACTTCTTTATGGATCATGGCACAGGCATCGTCGTCGGTGAGACTTCGATCATCGGAAAGCATGTCAAGATCTACCAGGGCGTCACGATCGGCGCGCTGTCGACCCGCGGCGGACAGCGCCTGCGCGGAGCAAAGCGCCATCCCACTATTGAGGACAATGTCACGATCTATGCCGGCGCGTCCATCCTGGGAGGCGAGACGACGATCGGAGAGGGATCGGTCATCGGATCAAACGTATTCATCACCAGTTCCGTGAAGCCGGGAAGCAGGATCAGCGTCAAGACCCAGGAGCTGATCATTCACAACACGGCTGACGATATTGAGATTCACGGATCCTTTGAGGAGACCAAGCCGGATGATACCTGGCTCGAGGAATAAAGCGAATGGGCAGAAGTTCTTCGGAAGTATGGCTGCGGGAATTTTTTTCTGAGGACTAATTTGGAAATATATTTGGGAACTTTTTTGAGAACGTATTTTTGAGATCAGTTTTTCGGAACATCTTTTCAGGACTTCTTTATTTCAGGAACCCTATCTGACAGATGGTTTCAGAGCATCTTTATGGGGCTGACCGGATTTTCATTCAAAATGATCGGTTCGCCTGCCATAGCAGTATTTTCAGGAGGTTTTTTTAATGGCGATTCAGACAGGCATCAGGGGCCAAAAGACATTTGTCGTGAATGAGGACATGATCGCGTCCAGATTAGGCAGCGGGCTGGTAAACGTATTCGGAACTCCCGCCATGATTGCAGCGATTGAGAACACCGCGGCCATGTCGGTGCAGCCTCTGCTGGAAGAGGGAAAGACCACTGTCGGTATTTCGCTGAATGTTTCTCATGTGGCAGCAACTCCTCTGGGAATGGAGGTTCGTGTTGAGACTGAACTCACAGAACTGGCTCCCAACGGCAAGGTCATGACTTTCAAGACAGCCTGCTATGATGAGGCTGGTTTGATCGGCGAGGGCACACACATGCGCGCGATCGTGGACCTGGTCCGGTTTGAGGCAAAAGCAGAGGCAAAAAAGGCAAAATAAACAGGGAGATAATCCGGAGGAAATCCGGATCGCGATTATGGAAATAATCCCAAATGGTCCGGAGCGAAAGCGGAGCAGGCGGCTGAAGACAGGGGCGGTAGTGCCTGGAGAGAGGAGATTCATGGAGTATATTATTATGCACGAGACTTCCAAATACATGAGACTTCGCTTGAGAAAGGGCCATATCACTGCCTCTCAGGCGGAAATTCTCAGGTATGTCCTGGAGGGGCAGCAAGGAGTCTCAGGGATCAGGATTTATCCCGCATCCGGCAGTATTTCTTTCTTTTGTGAAAAGGAGCGCGGGAAAATCCTCTACAAGCTAAAAAGACTTCAGTTCCATAACGTGGAAATGTTCGCCAGGGAACTGGATAACAGGATCAGCACAGAGGAACTCAGCCGCAGAAAACTCAGCCCTGAGGTAAAGAACAGACTCAGACGCAAAGTGCTGATCGAGACGGTGGCTGACTTACTGATGCCTGTTCCCCTGCAGGTAGGCTATCATGCCTACCAGCTGGTAACCCTGAGAGATCTTTGAAAATCAGCCGGCGCATTCTCGTGATTTCAACCATGAGAATAGGCCGGTTTTAGTATGATTAAAGCAGCGAGCAAGCGGGCGCCGCGGGGCGGGGTGCGAATGGGTGGAGCGCTGTGAGAGCGCGGGATGCGCGAAGCAGCGCGTGGCTTTAATCATATGAGTCTGTGAGCCATGCTCATAACCACAAATATGAAAACAAATATCAGAGATTTTCAGGCAGATATTTTTGGCTGTCGAAAAAACTTGACAAAGACGGGCGATTGCGATTTAATGAAATCGATGAGGTAATTGTTTTTGCGAAGATATTCTGCTGAAAAAACATACCCGTCTCTACAACTTCATATTCTTATAATTAATAAACCGTTGATGCGGAAGTAAAGCGTGAGGGGCACCCACAGAGAGTCCGGGCAGGTGAGAGCCGGGCGGTATGCTGACACGAATAATGGTCCGCGGAGGGCGCGTTGAAAGGGACGCCGGGAATCCGGCATATGTTTCGAGTATGGCGCGACGTGAGGCATACGTAAGTTGCCGGAAATTTGTTGGAATTTCGCAGAGTGTGCGCGTTTTGTTCGTGCTTTGCCGACAATGAACAGCCGGGCTTTTGAGGACCTGGATGTGAAGGATGTGGCTGAGTCCGATTGGAAATGCGTGAACCGGGGTGGTACCGCGGGCATCTTTTTATCAAATCTGATGTTTCGTCCCCGGCAGAACAGTTTTCTTTTCAGGGAACTGTTCTGCCGGGGACTTTTTTTTCGAACAGGATCGGTTGGATTTCCTGCAGAATCAAGTCCTCCGGAGGTCTGCGCACCAAGAACCAAAGGAAAGGAGCCATTATGATCAAAGAAGCTATTATCAAAATCGTCACTAAGCAGGACCTGACTTTTTCGGAGGCTGAGACCGTCATGAACGAGATCATGAACGGCGAGACAACGGCAACACAGAATGCCGCTTTTCTGGCGGCTCTCTCGACCAAGAGTACCAAGGCGGAGACGATCGATGAGATTTCAGGCTGCGCTGTGTCTATGCGAAGTCACGCCACACCTGTGGAACATCCGGGCATGGAGGTGCTGGAGATCGTGGGGACCGGCGGTGATAATGCCAATACATTCAATATCTCTACGACTTCCGCCATGGTGATCGCGGCTGCGGGGGTCAAGGTGGCCAAGCACGGAAACCGCGCGGCCTCTTCTCAGTGCGGCACGGCAGACTGCCTGGAGGCTTTGGGTGCAAATATTCACGAAGATCCGGAGCTCTGCCGCAGGCTGCTCAGGGAAGTCGGATTCTGCTTCATGTTTGCGCAGAAATATCACAGCGCCATGAAATATGTCGGCAGTATTCGCCGGGAGCTTGGCTTCAGGACAGTTTTTAATATTCTGGGTCCTCTCACCAACCCCGCAAAACCTGAATTCTTCCTGCTGGGTGTCTACGATGAATATCTCGTGGAGCCTGTTGCCAAGGTCCTCGATTCCCTGGGCGTCAGGCACGCGCTGGTGGTATACGGCAGGGACAAGATGGACGAGGTATCTGCTTCGGCTCCCACTACAGTCTGCGAGCTGCGCGATGGTTTTTACAGGACCTCAACGATCACACCCGAGCAGTTCGGACTGGCCAGGGGAGCAAAGGAGGAACTGCAGGGAGGGACTCCGGAAGAGAACGCCCGGACCACCCGCGGCATTCTGTCGGGGGAGATCAGGGACGCCAGGAGAACCTCTGTATTGATGAACGCGGGCTGCGGCCTCTACGCGGGCAACGCCGCCGCATCTATCGAAGAAGGCATCAAAATAGCCGCGGATATGATAGACAGCGGCAAAGCGCTGGCTGTTCTGGATGCCTATATCGAAGCCTCCAACAGGGCAGTGTGATAGAAAGATACTTTTTAAGAGGTGACAGGCCATGTCAACAATTCTGGATACAATTGCAGGGCACACACGTTTTCGTGTCGCTGAAAAAAAGAAAAAACTCCCCCTTGAGGAGCTGCGCGCCAGGGCTCTTGACCTGAGCCGGAATGCCGGCGGAGCCCTTGACCTGTCAACAGATGCGGCTCTGTCAGCAGATGCAGCCATGTCAGCAGATAAGGTTCTGCCTGCAGATGCGTCCGAGGAATTCCCCTTCAGGAGGGCCCTGTCCGCGCCGGGAATCCAGTTTATCTGCGAGTGCAAAAAGGCCTCTCCTTCAAAAGGTCTGATCGCCCCGGATTTCCCCTATCTGGATATTGCTCTCGCTTACGAAGCAGCAGGCGCCGCCGCCATTTCTGTTCTGACAGAACCCCGTTGGTTCCGGGGTGAGGACCGCTTCCTGCAGGAGATCGCCCGGACAGTCAAAACCCCCTGCCTGCGCAAAGACTTCACGGTCGATCCCTACATGATTTATGAGGCAAAAATCCTGGGGGCATCCGCTGTGCTCCTGATTTGTGCCATCCTGGATGATGGAGAGCTGAGGGAATATCTGTCCATTGCCCATGAACTCGGCCTGTCCGCCCTCGTCGAGGCTCATGATGAAGAGGAGGTTTGCAGAGCACTTGACGCGGGAGCCGGGATCATCGGTGTCAATAACCGCGATCTCCGGACATTTACGGTGGATATTAATAATTCCGTCCGCCTCCGCAGCCTGGTCCCCGATGACAAAATATATGTGTCCGAGAGCGGGATCCGCAATGCGGAGGACGTCGAAGTCCTGTACCGCAGCCGGACAGACGCGGTTCTGATCGGAGAGACCCTGATGAGGAACCCTGACAAGGCGGCCGGTATCCGCGCGCTGCGAAGCAGATGCAGCTGACCAGGTGATGACAGTCCGCCATCAGCCCTTACCGGTATACGAGAGCTGCTCTTCAGATGCAGCTGACAGGTGATGGCTGTCCGCTCATCTGTTCCGGTGGTTTTTGAGAAAAGGTTTGAGAAAAGGAATGAAATGAAAGAGAAGACACTTGTTAAAATATGCGGTCTGCGGCGTCCCGCAGATGCTCAGGCGGTAAACCGGGTCCTGCCGGATTTTGCGGGATTGATTCTTTCTCCCGGTTTCCGCAGATCCATCGGCCTGGAGCAGGCGGTAAGGCTGCGGGGGCTGCTCGATCCCCGGATCAGGACTGTCGGAGTATACGTAGACGCGGATCCGGAAGAGATTATAAAAGCTGCGGCCAGCGGCGCGGTCAATCTGATTCAGCTGCATGGAAAGGAAGACGACGAGTACATAGAAAGGATCATTCTCCGCACATCCCTGCCAGTGATCAAAGCGTTTCGCGTCAGCGGGAAAAGCGATCTGGAGCAGGCAGCAAAATGCTCCGCGCAATGGATCCTTCTGGACAGCGGGACCGGGACAGGAAAATCCTTTGACTGGGAATTACTGGCTTCTTTTCTGGAAGAACATGGATCAGCCGGGAAAGCAAAAAGTCCGGAATCCCTTCGGTACCGGGGAGACAGCAGGCCGGCCGGAGAAAACCTTTTCCCCGGAAATCATCCCTGGCTGCTCGCCGGGGGCCTTTCACCTGAGAATGTGGCTGCCGCGGTTATGCGTTTTTGTCCTACTGCAGTAGATGTCAGCAGTAAAGTCGAGACGGACGGATGGAAAGATCCGGAAAAAATCAGAGCATTCACGGAGGCTGTGAGGAGAAAGTGACAGACTGTCCGGAATGTTTTCTGTGACCGTATATGAGTCTGCGTCGGAACTGACATCTGAATATATTTGAGACTAATGTTTATATGAGGCAAGTGTTTATATGAGATTAATGCTTATGTGAGGCAAGTGTTTATATGAGATTAATGCTTATATGAGGCAAGTGTTTATATGGGACCATTGTGAACGGAGGCAAAAAAGTGAAAAAAGGAAGATTCGGAGTTTTTGGAGGACAGTACGTTCCGGAGACGCTGATGAATGAGCTGATCCGGCTCGAGGAGGCATATGAATATTATAAAAATGACCCGGGATTTACAGCGGAACTGACAGAGCTTCTGAACGGCTATGCAGGCCGCCCCTCGCTCCTCTACCCTGCGAAAAAAATGACAGAAGATCTTGGAGGGGCAAAGGTTTTTATTAAGAGAGAAGACCTCAACCACACAGGCTCCCATAAGATCAACAATGTCCTGGGTCAGGTGCTCCTTGCAAAGAAAATGGGCAAGACTCGTGTGATCGCCGAGACCGGAGCCGGGCAGCACGGGGTGGCAGCCGCGACTGCTGCCGCACTGCTGGGAATGGAGTGTGAAGTCTTTATGGGTAAAATCGACTGCGACCGCCAGCGTCTGAATGTATACCGGATGGAGCTGCTCGGAGCAAAGGTACACCCTGTGGAGAGCGGTTCTCAGGTTCTCAAGGACGCCGTCAACGAGACCATGCGCGAGTGGGCAGGACGCGTGGACGACACTCATTATGTGCTGGGCTCGGTCATGGGTCCTCACCCTTTCCCAATGATCGTCCGCGATTTTCAGTCTGTTATATCCAGAGAGGCGCGCGCTCAGATTCTTGAGATGGACGGAAAACTGCCGGATGCGGTCCTTGCCTGTGTGGGGGGAGGGAGCAATGCCATGGGCATGTTCTACCACTTCATAGGCGATGAAAATGTGCGCCTTATCGGCTGTGAGGCTGCCGGAAAGGGAATTGAGACCGGGCAGCACGCAGCGACTGTCGCCAAAGGAAGCATCGGGGTGTTCCACGGCATGAAATCCCTGTTCTGTCAGAATGAATACGGGCAGATCGAGGAAGTCTATTCCATTTCCGCCGGCCTGGACTATCCCGGAATCGGACCGGAGCACGCTTATCTCCATGACATCGGCCGTGCCTCTTATGTGCCGGTGACCGACGAGGAGGCCGTGTCCGCCTTCGAATATCTGGCACGCACTGAAGGGATCATCTGCGCGATCGAGAGTGCCCATGCGGTGGCACATGCCCTCAAAATTGTCCCTGAGATGTCAGGAGACCAGAGTGTCATTATCTGCCTGTCGGGACGCGGAGATAAGGACGTCGCCGCCATAGCCCGCTACAGAGGAATCGACCTGAGTGACTGAGCGGCTGAGCGGGCTGTGCCATAGGAGCAGCTCCGGGACCATGTCTGTACACAGATATGCTCCAGCATGGTCGGGAAGAGTGAGAAATATCGTCGATACGATATTTTTCACTCCGGATGTTTGTGCCGGAGCACAAACATCCCCTGATGTCAACGAGAAATCGTCTTCACGAATTTTTCGTTGACGATGCCTTTGCACTGAAGTGCTCCGGCATGATGCGGAAGAGTGAAAACCGGAGCAGAAAGCAGATCGAAACAGGACTGAAAATACGAAATGGAGCGTCATGTGATATGAAATATAAGACAATTAAAAACGCCTTTGATCACGGGAAAGCGTTTATTCCTTTCATTACTGCAGGAGACCCCGATCTGGAGTCGACAAAAGAATTCATCCTTGCAATGGAAAAGGCAGGAGCAGACCTGGTGGAGATAGGGATTCCTTTTTCCGACCCTATAGCGGAGGGCATTGTGATCCAGGAGGCTGATATACGGGCTCTTGCTTCGGGTACGACGACTGACAAAATATTTGAAATGGTGGCTGAACTCAGGCGGGAGACAGACATGCCGCTTGTCTTTATGGGCTATCTCAACCCTGTTTTTTATTATGGTTATGAGCGCTTTTTCTCGCGCTGCGAAGACGTGGGGATCAGCGGAATAATCATTCCTGATCTCCCGTTTGAAGAAAAGGGCGAGTGCTCGGAGATTGCGGCCGCTCACGGGGTGGATGTGATCTCCATGATTGCTCCCACCTCCGAGGACCGCATCAGGACAATCGCCTCGGATGCCCGCGGCTTTCTCTACGTCGTGTCCTCTATGGGAGTCACGGGAGTCCGGTCCGAAATCAAAACAGACCTGGCTTCAATTCTGGCTGCGATCCGCCAGGCCACGGATATTCCCGCCGGAATCGGTTTCGGAATCAATACACCTGAGCAGGCTGCGGAAATGGCGGGACTGGCCGATGCCGTGATCGTGGGCAGTGCGATTGTCCGCATTATAGCTCAGCATGGGAAAGAGGCGGCTCCCTTCATCAGTGAATATGTAGGAAAAATGAAGGCGGCCATCAGAGGATGAAAAAAACAGGGCATATGTGTGAACAGCTGCAGTACAGACCCGCCTGAAACGTGAGGTGTTTCTGCGGCAATGCGAAGCTTTGAAGATGAGGAGCTTTGCCAGTGAGGACCTCTGCCAGTGAGGAGCTATGCCGGCGAGGGGATATGCAGCAGTGAACAGAAACAAGGGATTGCTTCCCATGAAAATGCATTGTCCGTGCAAAACGCATTCTATACAATAATTCTGTAAAGATTCAGCACTGCTAAACAGCAGTGCTGAATCGGTTTTACGAACACATAGAATCGCATATGAATTAACCTGAGGTATACGGAGGTGTGTATATGAATGCTGTAATTGAGGATCCCATGGGACTGGAATCCGGAATCCGGATCGATATGGTTAAGACAGTGACGGACCGGAAAGCCGGCAGGATCCTGATCCGGGGAAGGATGACCGCGTGTACAAAATCTCCCGCAGTGCCGGACATTGAGCCGGAAATCGAGTGTGCTATAATAGATTTTAACGAGGCTATTGCGGAGATCGCCCTGAGCCGCCACAATGGGTGTTTCTGGACCAACAGACAGGCGCTCTGGACGATTGAGATCGATGATGTCGACGCAAAGATTCCGTGGGAGGAAGTGTCCATGCTTCATCTGCGTCTGATTTACTGTAACGCCGGCAGGAAGACCGATTGACAGTAAAGAGACCCGGGAAGGATCCACTGTGCCCCGGCGCTTTCGCAATGCTTATTTTTTTTTACTTTTTTATCAAGAGGACCTAAACGTAAATATGAGCAGGGACTACATTCTCACGCTGGAAGCGATCGACCGGCGGCTTTATTCGAAAGACAAGACCAGACCGCTGGCCAGATTTTCGGCATCAGACCTTTCTTTGCCCAGAGGCAACCACACCAAAGACGGGCTTTCGGAGGAATGCCTCACCTATATGACGGAACTGCTGACCAGGCACGGGCGCCCCAATCTGCAGATGAATCATTTTCTGTTTCTGCATTTTGGAGGGTGGGACGCCCTGATGGACTATATTCAGGCGGATCCGAAACGCCGCGGTTTTTTGCTGCGCTGTGAAGAAAAAGGCTATTCTGTTGCCTCGGAGCGGGCTCTGTTTGACCGCATGCTGGTGGACGGCGATCCGGAGCAGGGAGAGGTCAGTGCGTCCGCTTCCATGCAGTGCATTCTGGAGGCCAACACACTGATCGTGCATAAGTACTGCGGCATATACAGCGGAAAGACCAGGCAGGATCTGCGCGATGAGATCGAAGGCTTCCTGCAGAACAGTCCGGAAGAGGAGAAGAGTCTGGTACCTCAGATGAATCTCCCGGACCGCTACGCGATCTATCGCCACATCCGTTCCCTGCTGGAGGCTTTTGATGAATATTGCGCGAGAGGAGAAGATGAAAAGGCAGACCGCTCCCTGGGAACTGCCCTGACCTGGCTGCTGCTGGCGGCTCTTCTGCGCGACAGCTGCCGCTGTCTCTGCAGCCTTCTGCCCCAGAATATCCAGATCCTCAAAGTGGAGGAGAGGGAGTCCCGCCTCAGCGGCCTCCCGGCTGTGGCCTCTGTCTCACAGCCGCCCCGGAGCGGGCGGATCTTCAAGGGCAGGCAGAAGGAGCTGGAGTGGATCGGGGACCGTTTCAGACACAGACAGAGCCCTCTCTGGATCACCGGGGACGGAGGCTGCGGCAAGACCTCTCTGGCCCTGCAGTACGCGTCGGAGGAGGATAGTGCCTGCCTTTTTGCTCCTTTTCACGAAGACCTGTTCAATACTATCGCGGAGGTCCGCTTCCAGGACCGGCTGCGCTGGGAGGAAATAGCGCCGGAGGAGCTGTTTGAATTTCACATTTCCCGCATAGCGCGCTATGGAAGCCGGTTGCTGCTGATCATTGATAATTTTGACGCGGACCGGTACGACCGTACTTTTTTCGAGATGATGGGCGCGGTCTGCGAGGCGGATCCGGAGGGGAGAAGCAACGGAGACATACTGGATCTTCTCTGCCGGACAGGCGCAAATATCCTGTTTACGACGCGGCTCTTTGTTCCGCCCCAGTATCCATCGATCTGCCTCTCGGACGAGGAACATCTTCTGACGCGCGCACAACTGACAGAGCTGGCCAAAGAGATCTATGACGACGGGGAGTGGACAGAAGAAGAGGAAGTGATGATGGAAGAAATCATCCTCTCTGTCGGAAAACATGTCATGGTCGTCGAGCTGATCGCGGCAGCCCTCAAATATAATGCAGGCTTCAGCACTGTCGAAGAGGTCCTGGCAAAAGTGCGCAGCGGCAGGTATGCCCGGATCAGCGCGGGCGATGGAGCCGGCAGGGGTCCTGGTTCGGATGTGTACAGCCGGATGACGCAGCTCTTTTCTTTTTCCGCTTACACAAGAGAACAGCAGCTTCTGCTCCGCATTTTGTCCCTGCTTCCCTCAGGAGGACTGGACCGGGGGCTTTTCATGGAATTGAGCCGGGGAACATTTCGCCCGGAGGTTCTGCGCGGAATGCTGCTCAGGTTCCGTGACCTGCATCTTGCTTCGGTCGGAAAAACTGTTTCCATGCACCCTGTGACGGCGGACCTGGCAGGGGACAAGCTGGTCCCGGATGCGGAAAACTGCGGGGATTTTATCCGCCGGGCGCTTGCTTATTATGAACAGTATTCGGAAAAAAATTACGACTATCGTCTGCTGGCCCAGATCTCCCGTCTGCTCATGCGCTTTTATTTCAGACTGAGAGAAAATGAACAGGCCCAGACAGCGGGGGAAGGCCTGGCTGAAAAATATCCTGCCCGGCATTCCTTTGGGGAGAGCGAGGAGCGCACTCTTGCTGCGTGGAAGGTTTCTCTGATCGAGTATGAACTCGGTCACCCGCTGACAGCATTGCAGTGGGCACTGGCGGCAGAGAGCCATGCAGATGCCGTACAGGCTGATCGGGACAGTTCAGGGGCGGACGCGCAGCGGGCACTGGCGGCGGAAAGCCATGCAGCCGCCGGACAGGCTGATCAGGATAGCTCAGGAGCGGACACGCAGCCGGCACTGGAGGCAGAGAGAGCCGCCGGACAGACTGATCGGGACAGTTCAGGAGAGGACACGCAGCCGGCACTGCCTGCGGGGGATCCGGCTTTTCTTGCATCCGTCTGCAAAGCGGCCGCCCAGGCAGAAGCGGCTCTGGGCCGCTTTGAAGACGCCCTCATGCATTACCGGAGGGCAATCGCTCTGCAGCAGTCTTTGCAAAACGGAGGCATCCCGGAGATCGCTGTCACTTATAATGACCTTGCGGTCGCCCTGTACGAGATGGATGAGTTTGTGGAAGCGGAAGACCTTCTCGAAAGAGCGCTTCAGATTCAGACAGAATACTACGGATCTGACAGTATCCGGATCTCCACGACCTACAACAACCTGGGACTGCTGTTTTCCGCCCGCGGAGATCATGAACTGGCGGTGACCTATTATGAAAAATCACTGCAGCTGCAGAAAAAATGCTATGGGGAGATGCATCCCGGTACCGCTGTGATCTGCTGCAACCTGGGTCAGGAATACGGCGAATTATCACAGATGGACAAGGCCCGGGCCTTTTTTGACCGCGCCCTGAGGATCAATATGGATCTCTTTGGTGAGGACTACTCAGGAAATGCCGGTATCTGTAACAATATCGGCTTTATGCACGACGAACTTGCCCGGCAGGCAGAGGAAGAGGGGCGCGAAGAAGATGCCCAAGCCCTGATGGACCATGCTTTTCACTGGTATTGGAAGGCCCTCTCCATTCTGGATAAGAATTACGGAACGGAAAACCCCCACAGGGCAGATCTGTACAGCAATCTTGCGGGCGCATATCTGTTCAGGGGAGATACAGAGAACGGATATCACTGCTTTGAGACGGCAGCCGCAATACTGGAGAAGATATTCGGGTCTGACCATCCGCGCACGCAGGCGGTCCTGGGGGATTATGCCGCGGCCAGGGAATGGTTTGAGGAAAAATCCTGACGGTCCGGATTCTCTGCAGGGAAAAAAACACGCAAAAAGCCATCCGCATATCAGGGCTCAGAACGCTCAGAACGTTCCCCGGCGGATGGCTTTTTAATTATCGGATGGTGACTTCCCCGGAAGACTGCTCCGGGAGACTTCCCCGGAAGACTGCTCCGGGAGACTCCCCCGGAAGACTGTTCCGGGAGACTACTCAAGGGATGAGGCTAATTTGGTATTGATCCTGCCCATCACTTCCGTGTAATATACAAGCTCTTCATTGGACATATCTTCGTCATCCTGGATCTTCTCCAGGGCTGCCATGGTTTCCGTGTAGTCCTTCATGTACTTGGCGTAATCCAGCATCATCGCGGCTGAGTCAGCAGGATCCGCACTGTTGTATTTGTCCATGAATTCGACGTAAGTGTCAATAAAATCTTCGTATTCATCCATTGCTTTTTTAAAGGAGGGACGGATTCCGTTTACAGGGGCATCATCTCCGGATCCATTGTCCTCAGAGGCCTCTTCTTCTGCCTGGCTGCCGTCTTCGGCTTCCGCTTCCTGCTCAGGTTCTGCGTCATTGTCCTCTGTTTCCGCTTCCGCTTCCTGCTCCGGGGCTTCTTCCTTTTCCGCTTCTTCCCGGTCTTCTTCGACAGAATCCTGCTGTGCCTCTTCTTTTTCGGGCTCTTCTGTTATTTCTTCTGTTTCTTCTTCTGTTTCTTCCTCTTTTTCTTCATCCGGCTCCGATTCCGCAGTCTGTGTTGCGGCGGCCGGTTCCTCTTTACTGTCTTTTGACTTGGAACCCTTTCCGCCCATCGTGGAAAAAGCGAAAATCAGAATGAGAATCAGTATGATCAGGGGAAGCTTACTCTTTTTCTTTTTCATATTATCCTCCATATGATAGTGATTGATGATAAATCTTTTGCCATATCTACTGCTTTGCAGATATCTCCAATATAGCTTTCACGCGAAATCTGCTCTATGCAAAACGCGGGGATTGCTGCCCCCGATCTTGCACCTGAAATGCAGAAAAAAGCCTCCCGGAAGCCCATCCAATGATGATCAGATCATTGAAAGGCTGCCGGAAGGCTTTTTAATAGTGTGGTTATGGGCGGGTGCCCGCAAAATGTATGAAAAGATATAGAATGATGTAAAGGTAAAAAGCCAGGAAAAGGCTCTGAGTCTCGTCAATATGCACATACAACCGCAGGACCATTGCGCAGCTCAGAAGGAGATGTTGCGTGCCTGGTACTTGGGCGCTGGTTTTTAGCGCCCTTAGTACCGCTGCCAGCGAGGATTGAGCGAGAGCGTGTCCAAGGTGTTTGTTTTTGACCCCGACATCATAGAATAATAATGCCTGATTATTTTAAATATGTATAAATGCAGGCAGGGGGCTTACCAAACGTCCAGCCTGTACTCCGGAGCAAGGTACATACCGTCGCCCTCTTTCGTGTTGTATGTCCGGTGGAATTCCTCAAACTGGACCACGATCGCGTTGGTGCGGAGATAGGCGAGGGGGTGGGAATCCTGCTCAATGCAGTAGGCCTCTGTCTCCAGGGTGGTCAGGGTCCGCCAGTTGGATGCCAGGGTGCGGAAGAAGATGTCGTAGTCAAAATCGGGCTCGTCGGCTGCGATCTTCAGCATGCATTTGACACCGGTGAGATCGGCGATGGCTTCAGTGTCCAGCATGGCGCCTTTTACTTTATAGCTGGGGATAGGCTCAAAACCGTTATAATAGTCGACCAGTTTCTGGGCGCGGGAGTGGAAGCGCCTGTAGTCGTCCTCTGTCCACCAGTTGCGCAGATTTCCTTTTTCATCGTACTGTCTGCCCGAAGTGTCGAAGGCATGGGAGATCTCATGGCCGATCATGATGCCGATATGTCCCAGTCTCTCCTCACGGGGCATGGAGTCGCTGTAGAAATTTCCGCCAAGGATACCGGCGGGGATATTGATGGAATTGTCCAGCGGATAATAGTAGGCGTTGACTTCCTGAGGCGCCGCGATCCATTCGCTGAGGTCGACTGACTGGTTGACTTCCGAAGCCATTTTCAGAGTGGTGTTTTTGGATATTGCGATGCGGGCCTCCACGAGACTGCCTCCATCGCCGGGACCTCTGAAATTGATCACCTGTTTTCTGACCCTGCCGGTCCCGTCTCCCACAGACTTGCCGCCTGTAGAACCTCCGGAGGAGATAATGGTCGTGTCTTCGTCCATCAGGGTGAATTCATTCACCCGCTCCTCCGGACTGGCGACCCGGATCGTGAGATTGTCCAGCTTCCTGATCGCTTCCGCCTTGGTGGAGTCGGACAGGAAATCCTCGTCCTCCAGCATGACGCGGTAATAGCTGATGGCATCATTGATCAGTTCAGTGATGTCGCTGCGTGTCTTGTCGGTAATATAGGTTTCCGCATAGACATCTCCCAGTTCCATCTCGAGGACAGAATTGACAGCGTCGCAGGCGGCCTTCCTGTCATCCAGCTGACCGGAGGATCCGGACAGAATATTGCGGACGTCAATCATGCGGTTGTAGCAGTCGTGATCGAGCAGATCCATGAACTGCAGCACATCCTGGACCAGGAGATAGGATTTCATCTTTTCCAGATGGGCTTCATCGTAGAGACTGCTCATGGCCGCCAGCCAGTCGGGCTCCTGAAGAATAAATACATTTGAAGCAGCAAGGCCTGCTCCTTCCAACATGCCGATCAAAGGAAAATTCCCCTGCTCCTTTTCGAGTTCCTGCAGGGTGCGGGGATTGTTGGTGCGGATGGAGGAGTCCTCGGCATTTTGTTCCTCGGTGGTCATCATGTGCGCAGCCATCTCGCACTCGAATTCATAGCTCTGCTTAAGGACCGTATCCCGTTCCTCTTTGCTGTAGCCGAGACGCTCCAGCATATAGCCCGCCGCATACATGTAGCGGGGCTGGGTCTTCCAGCTGTCAGGATCCAGCTGCGAATAGTACATGGCATCCTGAAAGGTCAGTGAAGGCGGAGAAATATAGACTGCTATGGAGGAGGCGTCATTGGGATTTGCCGCCGTGAAAGAGGAACAGAGGGGAAGAGCCTCGATCGTCGTCAGCGGATCGGAAAGATATTGGGTCATCTGATCCAGACTGCTGACATTCTGCAGAGGCTCGAGGATGTCTGCCAGAGGGGTCATGCCCGCCTTGTCCCGCGCGTCCCAGTCCAGCCACATCTTATAGTAATCCCGCACCAGCCTCTGGCAATGGGCGATATAGGGATCCGAGAAGGTATCGTCGCTTTCCAGAATCTCCAGAAGCTCTGCGTCCACCTCGAGCTGACGCTCAGAGAAAGCGTCGTAGGAGACATATCCGGAAGGAATGGAATTGGAAGAGAGCCAGTCTCTGTTTACCGCCGCGTGGAAATCCTCTGTCTCAGTGAGACCGTCCAGTTTCTTTGAGTTCTCGACCAGGTCGGAACAGATCCAGTTGTGGGCGCTTGCCATCTCCGCGGGATCGGATTTGTCATAGGGAAGGGTGAAAGCAGGCTCGGAGGACACCGGCTGTACCATGTTCCCGGATGGATCCGAAGCAGGATCAAGCGGCCCTGCACCGTTTATGCCGATGCTTCCATCTGCTCCGCCATTTCCTTCCGGGACTGAACCGGCATTTCCGTCCTGAACAGATCCGCTGCTGCCGCCGGGAATGGAACCTGCGGAAGTCTGACCTGCTGCCTGCTCTATACTGCCGGTTCCCGCCGGGGCTTGGGTTTCCTGTGTCGCATTGACGCTCTGCCCCTGAGAACCGGGCAGGACAGATTTCATGCTGCAGCCCGCAAGACTTCCGATTGTGATACAGAAGGCGAGAAATGCCCCGATGAAGCAGGATGAAGCCAGATACATGTCAGTCTGACGCGCTCTGGAAGACATTTTTTTTCGGGGCGCTGTTTTCTTTCTCTTTGTACTGAATAGCTTTTTCATGAAGAACTCCGTAAAACAGGAATGATGTAAAAAAATGATTGTAACGAGTGTCCATGGGTGTTTCGGGTTTTGCCTTAAAAAACCGTTTCAAAACCAATGTAAAAACTTATGTAAAAACGTCTGCTGTCACGTATTGCGTGGCGGCAAGGGCAGAAACGTTTTTCCAATCAATATTTTATCACGTTGCTGTAAGCCTGTGCATGTTTAAATAGTGAATATACAATGGAAAAATGGTGTTAAAAACAGTGCGAAAAACTGCACGAAATATGGCGTGAAAACCGCACGAAATATGGTGCGAAAAACGACACAAAGACGGTGCGGAAAACGGCACGGAATTTAGTGCGGAAAACTGCGCGGAAAATGGTGCGGAAAACGGTGAGAAATATGGTGCAGGGTTACGGTTCAGGGTTTGTTCATTATCTGACCAGCCGCTGGATCCGCTCCGCGTCATTTCTGCGGCATCTTGCTTTGACAGAGATTCCTTCCGGAAGATATTCTTCCCAGAGCAGGGCGCCGCAGCTGCGTATTTCATGCAGAAGCGACCCCTTTTTGTAGGGGATGAGAAACTCCGCAGTGATCCGGTCTTCTCCCAGAGCGTCGTCGATCAGCGTGAGGATTTCCGGGATCCCGACTCCTCTGCCCGCGGCCAGGAAGAGAATATCCCCCCGTCTGTAAGGGATAGACTCCGGGATCGGCCTGCTTTTCTGCAGGGGAAATCTTCCTGAAGGCTCCGCATCAGCCTTACCGCCCGCGGTGTTCCCCGGCTCATATCTGTCTGCCTGAAGATTTTGATCTTCCGGTGCATATCTGTCTGCCTGAAGATTTTGATCTTCCGGTGCATATCTGTCTGCCTGAAGTTTTTTTTCTTCCGGCTTATATCTGCCCTGAGGGCTGTCTGCCGCAGCAGGTGTCCCGCCCGCGGCCAGCATTGCCAGATCCGTCTTGTTGTAGAGATAGACGACAGGAATATGTCCTGCACCGATTTCAGACAGAGTTTTGGCGGTCACCTCGATCTGTTTGCGATAATCCGGATCGGAGAAATCGACTACCTCCAGAAGGAGGTCCGCACAGCAGACTTCATCCAGCGTGGACCGGAAAGCCTTGACCAGAGAATGGGGAAGATCACTGACAAAACCGACAGTGTCGGAGAGCAGGAAGGGAATATGCCCCGGGGCGTCGATCCTGCGGACAGAAGTGTCCAGTGTGGCAAAGAGCATGTCTGCCTCAAAGACCTGCTTCTTGTTCTCCTCGTCTGACTGTATGATATCCCGGCCGTTTGCCTGCTTTTTGGAACAATGACTGAGCAGGGCGTTCATGACGGTGGATTTTCCCGCGTTGGTGTAGCCGACCAGAGCGACCCGGGTCATGCCTGTCTGCATGCGGCGGCTCCGCTGAGTCGTGCGTTCGCGGCTGACGACCTCCAGTTCCCGGCGAAGCTCGGCGATCCGGTGCTCGATGCGGCGGCGGTCCAGTTCCAGCTTCTGCTCGCCGGCGCCCTTGTTTGAGAGCCGGCCGCTGCCGCCGCCCTGACGGGAAAGCTCAGCCCTCATGCCTACAAGACGCGGCAGCATGTACTGGAGCTGGGCGGACTCTACCTGGAGCCTGGCCTCCCTTGTCCTGGCGCGGGAAGCGAAAATCTGCAGGATCAGCCCTGTGCGGTCCAGGACCTCCGTGTCGAGAATCTTCTCCAGGTTGCGCATCTGCATGGGAGTGAGAGCCTCATTGAAAAGTACAATGTCCGCATCGTGCTCTTCGACTTCTTTTTTCAGGGAA
>CACYTU010000036.1 GCA_902777355.1 uncultured Lachnospiraceae bacterium
CAGCCGGTCACGGCAGTTCGAACACTCCCTTATATGGGGAAACAAAAGCCAGCTAACTCATGACTGAAGTCACAAGAATGCGCTGGCATGCTTTTCAAAACTTTTTCCTTTCACCGGGGACGGGCTGTTCCCACCGCAAGGCAGGGAACAAGCTTAAGGTAAAACCTGCAACTATATATGATATCAAACTGACAGCGGAAGCTGTGAAAGCAAAGGGGAGCGTCTGCCCGGATTTCAGCATGATTATAGCAAATACAATGCATGGGCGCAAAAAATGTTCGCCCTTATAATCGTTTAAATACATTTTTACGTTGATTTGACAGAAAACCGGGCAGGGTACAGTCGCTGCATATAGATGTGCGCCCTGGCTTGTGTTAGGATAAGGAAAACGTATTAATCCGGATAATAAGGACCTGAAAAGAAAGCGGCAGAGCCTGTGATTGCGCAGGCTCTGCCGCTTTCGTCCGGGATAATGATTCGTCCGGGATAATGATTCGTCCGGGATAATGATTCGTCCGGGATAATGACCCGTCCGGGATAATGACTCAGCCGGGATATCGATAATACCGGGGGAGTGTCCGGCTCTCCGGAGCGGGAGGTTTACCGGTAGAGGAGGATCACGTCTTCAATACTTTTGCCTTCCTCCAGCATGCGGAGCATGTCCATAGTTGGATTGGATTTTCTGTTCAGCCTGTCGTAGAGGGGATCCAGGAAACATTCTTCATTCATTCCGCGGGCTGACAGACCCTGCCGGGCCAGATCCAGGATCTGGCCGACGAGCCGGGACAGGCCTTCTTTGGAGATATAGGGCGGGTACTGCCGCCGAACGAAGAGATGGCGCAGTTCGCTGGCCGTGTAGCCGTGATGGTAAAGCACCTGGTCATTTTCCAGAAGCTGGTCGAGCTCTCCGAGCTTTTCCAGAAGCCCCAGATGGAAGGCGGCCACGCAGAATGTGTCCCGGATGGGCTGGGTGCAGCAGCTCCGGAATTCCACAGTTCCGCGGTAGGTCAGGTCTTCAAATTTGAAGGTCCGCAGATACTGCAGGTCCGCCAGTTCGGGCTTGAACGTGCAGGTCTCAAAGCCTCCGCTCTCCGGATCATAGTATTCCCCTTCCATTTCGGGAAGTTCCATGTAGGCCAGGAGAGGTGTCGGGGCGAAGTTCAGATATTTCCCGTCGCGTTCCACGCAGTACAGGCTCGTCGAGGAGATATAATCCAGCAGTTCGTCCTCGCTGTAAAAATCACACTCGTACATGCCGACATTGTGGGGATTGATGCCATGCGTACTGTTCTCCCAGAACATATCGCGCACGCAGATCATTTCATTGTTCTCACCCAGAAGGACTGAATTGGAAAACAACAGGGCCTTGACGGGTTCCAGCCTGGAGAAAGCCCGGAAGATCGTGATGAGATCCGTATCCATGACGTCCAGCTGGACCTGCGAAGCGCTGGAAAACGTGCCGAAGGCGGGGTGATGGTGGAAATGCATGGGCAGTGACCGATAGCGGGGATATGAATGCAGGTGATGAAAGAGCATGCGGTAGCGCCCGTTTGGGATCGGAACATTGTGGTTGTAGATCCGGTATGGATTGACGCCCATTCCCGTCAGTGTGTAATCGTGAGCGGCAAAAAGCTCCTGCAGCACATCATAATAGTGAAAAAAACGAATCTTGGCCAGCTGCAGATCCTGCGCCCTCCCCAGCGAGAGCTCGATATTATTATAGGAACAGTCAAAGGAGAGAGAATCGCCCGTTACAGGATCCGCCGCCAGGATCACCTCGCCCTCGTCATCCCGCTTCTCGGGCACAAAGCCGCAGATATCCATAAAACGCTCAGCGGTTCTGTGTACGAGGTCAAAATCCACGGCTTCCTTTTTCAGATTCAGGATCGGCATCTCTACTTCGATTCCCGAATAAAGTGGGCGCTCCTTTCTGGTCGGCTTCAGATATTTTTCCTCAAGTGCCTGCCTGATAATAGCTGCGTCCATTTTTGTTTCTCCTACAATAATATGAACAGTGATAAAAATCGTAATAATGAATCGCCTGCCCCGCGAAATCATTGCCCGGACAGAAAGCAGATTGCCCATCCGGTGGAATCATTGCCCGGACAGAAAGCAGATTGCCCATCCGGTGGAATCATTGCCCGGACAGAAAGCAGATTGACTGCCCGGTGGAATCATTGCCCGGACAGAAAGCAGATTGACTGCCCGGCAGAACAATCGCTCTCACAGAATAGAAATTGCCGGTCCGGCGGAACAATCGCCCCAACAGAGCATCAGAGACCTGCATAGGCCATGTAGAGATACTTCAGATCCTCAGGATTTTCCCTGTATGCACAGCCGTGGCAGCGGCCGCAGTCCATGAGGCATCCGTTCTCAAAAGACAGAAGCCGCAACATTGGAACAGGCTTCCATGGGCAGGAGTCCAGGGGGACTGTGGCAAACAGGCAGAGCCCGTCCCCTTCCAGCATATAGAGTGTTTTTTCACAGTTTGTATGGACATACAGGGTGTCCCTGTAATGGAAGAGGATGTTCAGCTTGTTGCCGGGAGCCATCCTCTCAAATTCATCTTCCCAGAGGGTAAAGCGCTCCTCCCGTGTCATCTCGCGGCCAAGCTGCCGCTCTCTTTGAAGCAGCAGGTCCATAAGGCGCAGGAGGATCCGCTCACTGTCGGTCTCCCCCAGCTGTTTGTGATAATAGATGTTGAGGGGAGAATAACTGAAAATGGTTCCGTTGTGGGCCAGCGTCCCGCAGCGGCCGGCCATGGACCGCAGCATGAAAGGATGGCAGTTGACAGGCTCCACATTCCCCACTGTAGCCCGGCGGATATGGGCTATGGCATTCTGCGCCGCAAAGCCCTGTGACAGCAGGGCTGCCAGTTTCTCGCTGCGGGACGCCTGGACTGCTTCCCGCAGAATCTCAGGCGTGTCGTCCATATCCGGAGTTTTTTCACTGTATCCTTTATTTTCATGCTGCGGAAACACGGCCAGTCCATAGCCATGAGGATGTTTGTCTGAATGGGAAAAAAACGTGCGCAGCCAGTCTGTGATGTCTATGCTGTGATCCGCGCTGACGGCAAAGAGTTCGCACATGTTCTGTCCACCTGTTCTGCATAACGGCTCCCCGGGATGAGGAGTTTGCGCTTTTGATATTCGATGGTTGAGAGCGCGTCAAAACGTCCGATCGCTTCGAAGGTACAGGCCATTTCCGAGAGTACTTCCAGGGCTGCCTCGCGGACCGGCCTCAGGATCGTACCTTCCCGGATCCAGATACGTCTCTCATCAAACAGGGATGCCTGTTTCATATTGGTGATAGCGTCCTTCTGTTCTTTTTCATCCGGCAGATGGTCAGGAAAGAAGGAGCACCAGATCAGGAACAGTCTCAGGAAACGAAGGTCCTCCAGGGCTATACCCGCCGGCTCGAGGGGATTGAGGTCCAGCATTCTGAGTTCTATGTGGTCGATTCCCTTCCTGAGCCCGTCCAGGGTGTTGATTCCCCGGGGCTTGAGACGCACCGGCAGATAAAGTTCAGAGGAGGAATAGAGCATTCCGTCCCTGACATAGGACTCTATGCTGTCGCAATAGGAGGCCGCCCCGGAGAAGTCCAGGACAGGAAGGAATGAATTCCAGTAGCCTTCCTTTCCGCATCGCACAGAAGAATATACCGGCCTGACACTCTCCCGGCACTGGCCGAAGGTTTCTGCCCGGTAAGGGCCGGGACTTGCCGCGGTCAGCCAGACCAGCAGCCAGGCATACCGCAGCGTGCAGACAGCGGCCTTCAGATACAGAGCGTCAGTTTCCATCCCCAGAAACGAAGGATATTCCGGCGCGTAGGAAAAATTGTAATGAATGCCGGATAAGAGCATTCTTTCAAGACCATATTTTTCCAACAGGTATTGCCTGTATTCTTCCTTATGGGCATTTTCGCCTGTAAAATGCGCGATCCTCACTTCGGAGGGAACATAAGCGGGTGGATTTGAAGACGTGTGGAGAGTCTCTCCCGATTCCGCCAGTTTCTGCAGCGCTTCCGCATTCATCTGTGAGATCATCCCGTAGAGTTCCTCTGTGCTGCCTGCCACAGGTGTGATGATCTCAAGCTGGCTCTCCGCAAAATCTCTTGAAAAATGCGGATCATCTCCAAAAGGATGGTCAGTGCGCGCGATCCGCCCGTCTGCTTTCATGACGCGGAGACTTTCCTTTTCCAGGCCGAAGCCGCCGCCGAAGGCAGCCTCCAGCCCGTTTCTGCCCAGTCTGGCTGTGATCTCTGCTGCTGTTTCATATGGATTCCTCATGATTTGGTCCTCATCCTTTCCCGTCCTGCCGCTTGTGAGAGCATCAACATGAAACCCTGTTCTGCAGGTATATGGAGCTTTCCAGCGGTCGCAGCACTTGCTCTGCAGGTGCCATCATTAAGGGATTAAAGGATATTTGCGCCGTTCTTCAGCACAAATTTCCGGAGTGTACTTTGTATAGTTACAACATTATAGCCGATATACCTACTATGTCAATAGGTGTATATGCAAAAAAACAGATATAAATTCACTAAAGGACAGATGATGGAAGCATGGAATGGATAATTTGAATTCACGCATTTTTAATTTCGACATGGAATTCCTTTACGCATTAAAGAAATGGTGGCATACTTGTGGTTATGACCCCCTGTTTACAAACTCATATGATCAAGTGATGAAAGCTGCACGCTGTTCATTCATGATATGCCCCTGGAGCGGGGGAGGGGAGCCCCGCTGAGGTAAAACCGGAAGGAGTCGTTATGTCAAATATTTATAAGGGAACACTTGGACTGATCGGAAATACACCTCTGGTAGAGGTTGTCAATATTGAGAAGGAACTGGGACTGGAGGCCACCATCCTGGTAAAACTGGAATATTTTAATCCCGCGGGCAGTGTCAAAGACAGGATCGCAAAGTCCATGATCGAGGACGCTGAGGACAGGGGACTCCTGAAAGAAGGTTCTGTGATCATAGAGCCGACATCCGGCAACACGGGCATCGGCCTTGCCTCTATTGCCGCCGCCAAGGGATACCGCATCATCCTGACCATGCCTGAGACCATGAGCGTGGAGCGCAGGAATATTCTCAAAGCCTACGGCGCGGAGATCGTCCTGACCGATGGATCCAAGGGGATGAAGGGGGCGATTGAGAAGGCCGAGGAGCTCGCGGCTAATATCCCCGGCAGTTTCATTCCCGGACAGTTTGTGAATCCCGCGAACGCCGCCGCCCACAGAGCCACGACCGGTCCCGAGATCTGGAAGGACACGGACGGGAAGGTGGATATTTTCATAGCAGGTGTCGGCACAGGCGGAACTCTGACAGGCACAGGGGAATACCTGAAGGAACAGAACCCCGCTGTCAGGATCGTTGCCCTTGAGCCTGCGGATTCACCGGTCCTCTCCGAGGGAAAGGCCGGCGCCCACAAGATTCAGGGCATCGGCGCGGGTTTTGTGCCGGATGTTCTGAACACAGAGGTGTATGATGAAGTCTTCAAGGCGGAAGGGGATGATGCCTTTGCTGCCGCAAAGCTTCTGGCCAGGAAGGAAGGCATTTCCGTCGGTATTTCCTCCGGCGCGGCTCTTCACGGCGCGATCGAACTGGCCAAACGCCCGGAAAACAAGGGCAAAGTCATTGTGGCACTCCTGCCCGACAGCGGCGACCGCTACTACTCAACAGCCCTGTTCACCGATTGAAAACGGAAAGCTGAGCGGGAAAAGGATAGAAACAGAGGAGATATTCCTAAAAAAAGAGCAGAAACAGAGAAAAGACTGAGCAGAAACAGAACAGAAAAAGAGCGGAAACAGACAAGAAACTGAGAGAGATATTCCTGTAAAGAGCAGGAACAGGATAGAAACAGGGCAGAGGCGGCCTCAATGGCAGCCTCTGCCCTGTTTTATGACATGGCCCACGTAATGTGTTTTCCGCCTTGCGGCGTATGCGGGCTGGTCGGGGGGTAGAGGGCGGCGTGGCCGCCTCTACCCTATTCCTGTTTATATTATTTTCCGTACAGTTTTGTGATCAGTTCCGTCTTATTGGTGACATTCAGCTTCCTGTAGATATTCTGCAGATGTGATTTGACGGTATAGGTTGTGATGTGGAGCTTTTCGGAAATCTGGGTGTTGTCATTGCCTTCGGTCAGAAGCAGCAGGAGTTCCGTCTCCCGGGGAGTGAGTTCCGACAGCAGATCCATAATCTCGTCGCTGCTGATTTTTTTGTATTGGGAGACGTAGATCAGGTAAATCGTCTCGATCTCACCGAAACCATTGGAAAAGGCAAGAGGTTTTGTGTATAGACGATAATTGTAAAGCATACAGTCACAGCGCAGCTTTTCCGGGCGGACTATAATCCGGGGACCGAAATGATTGATCAGCTTTTGGGAATCTGAGATATTCGAATCGTGGTCTTCTGTATGCCCGGGTATCTTTCCGGTCAGGATTCCTTCTTTCCAGACATATTCGAAATATTCAAGAAAAGTATCATTGGAGTCAATGATCTGCAGCTGCTGGTCGATCAGGGCGGCACCTATATCCATGTCGTCCAGAAAACGGTGAAAATAGTAGGTGAGCCTGCGGCTGTTCTGATTGTCCTGATAATAAATGGAGGAAATGATATTTGCGGCATTCTGCAGTGTCCGCACATCATCCTGAGAGAAGTAGGGGTCATCCTTTCCCCGGAATACGCTCAGAATACCGATGGGTTTTTTCTCATAACACAGAACCAGGATCAGATGGTCCCGGAGGTTTTCTTTCAACAGAGCTGCCCTGTGATGGGGGGGACATTCTTCGGAGGATACGGAGAGCAGTAGATAGGGCTTTCTCTCTCCACACCTCTGCCGGCAGCCCATGATCAGCTTCCGCAAAGAAGAGTCCGCCATCATACTGTCAAAAAGAATGGTGCCGTTGACGCCGCGCTCGGTTGTTTTCCATTCGGGACCATTGCCCGCGGTATGGAAACGGATGACTGAAGGATACATGGAGATGGCGGTTTTGCCCTCTTCAAGATGCTTGTCGATCAGCTTCAATACGGTCCGGCTGAAGTTGGTATTTCTCTTATGGAGATCCAATACAAAGGATGTAAAAGTTGAGACATGGTCTTTCATCAAGTTATCCCCTCTCGGAAATTTCAGCAAAAAAACGCCATTGCTGAAGATCACTCACCTTAACAACTTCAAAACTATTTTGCCGGATTTCAACGCGCAGCACTTTTATCAGCGGGCTTATGCTTTTCTTTTTTTCCTCCGTGTCATTTCCGTTTTTTTTGTAGTGAACTCTCTGGGCACGTCTATGTCATATCGTATTATTTACATGATTTGCAGTGAACACTCTGGTCACGTCTATATTATTTCCGCATTTGAACAGCGGACTGCCTGATCACGTTTATGTCATATCCGCTTTTACACAATAAATTTTTTGAAAACAGGAGATTAACCTGCCTATATATCTCTGAAAAAACAGTAATTTCATTCATATGAAGTAAATTGTAACACATTTCGACAGGAGCAACATCATCCTTTCGGACAGTTTTCACCTGTTCAAAATAGGAAAAAAACAGTAGATTCCACTGACCTGATTTCATTCCCGCGGATGCTGTGTAATCCGGTATGGGGGGATATATTTATTTCAACAAACCCACAAATCATACCGGAGCGGAGGGTATCCCCCTGCCGGGGAAAGGAAAAGGCAACAAATGAACGCGGAGCATTCACATACAGGACATCAAGATCATGAACATGATCACGAACATCACCATCATGGCCACGAGCACCATCATCATGACCACAGCCACGGTCACACTCATGATCACGACCACAGTCATACACATGACCACTCCCATAGCCATACTCATGATCATTCTCACGGGGAGTCAGGCGGAAAGAGCCAGAACAGAGATTTGAAGATCCTGCAGTACATGATCGGTCACAACGCGGAACACGCGCGGGAGATGCGTGAGCTGGCAGGACGTCTCCGGGAAACTGGAAAATCAGAGGCTGCTGAGCTGATCGATACAGCGGCGACAGGGTTTGAGACTGCGAATGCGGAACTGGAAAAGGCCGCAGGTCTTCTGGGATGAAGCGGTCCTTTATCCGCAGTGAAGAGATCCTTTATCCGTTATGAAGCGAGTCTTTTATAACGGAATCATCCCGGGACATATAATAGTTTTTTCGCAGGACACACCGGGAATTCAAGCCTCGCCTTTTTTCGCAGGCACCCCGGGACTGAGGTCACGGGTATCGCATGGTGAAGGAAAGGACAGGGGCAGCTGATGACCACAGATACATCAGGAACAGTTTTCATGGAGGATTGTAATGATAACAGCAGGGATTGACTGCGGAACACAGCGCACCAAAGCGGTGCTTGTCCGGGACGGGGAAATCTCCGCCACGGCAGTGACACGCACGGATTTTGATACCAACAAAGCGGCGGAGGATGCACTGGGGATCCTCCTGGACCAGAGCGGGGTATCCCGGGAGCAAATAGAGAGAATTTATATCACAGGTGTCGGCGCGCAGACGATCGGGATCGGAGACGGGAAAGTCAATGAGATCATGTCTGCCGCAGCGGGCGCGGCCAGTCTGGTTCAGGGGTGCGGATGTGTCCTGGATCTGGGAGCGGAACGCAACAGGGCGATCCGCCTGGATGAAGGACAGCGCGTACAGGGTTATGAAGTGAACGACAAATGCGCTTCCGGCAGCGGAACCTTTATTGAAGCAATGGCCAGAGTGTTTGACACCACGATCGGCGATTTCGGGGAACTTGCCCTTCAGCACAAAAAGGACATCATTCTCTCTGCCCAGTGTGTCGTCTTTGTGGAGTCGGAGGTCATCTCCCTGATCCATCAGAATGAAGAGGCAGCCGATATTGCCTGGGGCGTCCTGGAGGGAGTTGCCTCTCACATTGTGGGACTGACAAACCGATTCGGAAAGGTGAAGGACATCTGTGTGATCGGAGGACCTACACTCAACAAAGGGCTTATGGCAGCCCTGGAAAAAGAGATGGGGCAGAAGATCACGGTGGCCCCGCAGGCGGAATTTGCCAGTGCCTATGGAGCCGCACTGCTGGCGGCAGACAAGTAAACGGGAGAGGAGAAGCGCAGATGGCACAGGAATACTGGAGATGGTCGGAGGAGAACTGGATCAATCCTGACCTGAAAGACTGGAGAGGAGCACTCCTGACGGCGGGCGTGGACATTGGATCCACCAGCACGCAGGCAGTCCTCATGGCGGATAAAAAACTTCTGTCCTACGCGAGCATCCGTACCGGCTCCAACAGCAGGGACTCGGCGGTCAACGCAATGAACAGGGTTTTGGAACTGACAGGTATAAAACGGGAGGAGATCGCCTTTACAGTTGGAACCGGATACGGCAGAGTCAATGTCCCGTTTGCGGACAAGACGGTGACGGAGATCACCTGCCATGCGCGGGGAGCCAACTTTATCTATGGTCCTTCGGTACGCACCATTCTGGACATGGGCGGACAGGACTGCAAGGCGATCCACTGCGATGAAAAAGGCAAGGTGCGGTCCTTCATGATGAATGACAAATGCGCCGCCGGCACGGGAAGGGGCATGGAAGTCATCGCGGATCTTCTGGGAGTCCCGATCGAGGAAATCGGCGAGCGTTCATTCCAGGCGGACCAGATTCCCAAACCCATTACAAGCCAGTGTGTTGTCTTTGCCAAGACAGAGGTGGGGCATCTGATGCGGGAAGGCTGGACCAAGGAACAGGTTCTGGCAGCTTACTGCCAGGCCATGGCGGACCGGGTCGCCCGGCTTCTGGAGCGCAGCGGGATGGAGCAGGATTTTGCCATCACCGGCGGAATCGCCAAGAACGTCGGGGTTGTGAGAAGGGTGGAGAAACTCCTGGGTGTGACTGCTCTCAAAGGAGACTATGATTCCCAGATCGCCGGAGCATTGGGAGGAGCCCTCATGGCTTATGACCTGTTGGAAAAGAGAAACAGGAGAAAACAGCGCTGAACAGCGCTCATAAGGCTTTCGTGCCCTGCGCGGAGCGCCTGGAGCCGGGCCATAGTACCGACAAAGCGCAATGCCAAAGCCGGCCATGCGAAGGCGCGCCTGGAGCCGGGGCTGTGCAATTTGAAGCTGCAGACAATTTTGGGCTTTTGCAGACATTATTTCAAAGTTTTTGCAGACAATATTTCAGGAAACATGCTGACTTTATTCTTCTTCAAAAGGAGGCGGCCGTATGCTTTCCAATTACGGATACGAGGATGGAAGCGGCAGCTACTATATCACAATCGATACAGACAAGTGCTGCGAGTGTGAAGATAAGCCGTGCCTGGACGCATGTCCGCATGAAATCTTACAGATGGAACTGGACGACTACGACGACGAGGTGGTGTGTGTCAGGGAAGAGGCGCGAAACCGGCTGCGACAGATATGCGCGGCCTGCAAGAGCCATGACAGGATGGAGAGCGGAGATTATGTCATCCCCTGCATGGCGGTCTGCCCGGAGGGCGCCATGAAGCATTCCTGGTGACCGGCTGCGGCAGATCGCTTTCATCGTGTAAAGAAATAAAACGTCACGAGATTCTTTTTTTATAATCTGATTCGTTAATCTGAAGCTGTTCATAAATCCAAGAGACAGTGCGATGCACTTCAGAAAAGGAGGGACAAAAAGACTATGAAACCAACAATAGCCATCAGCAACGAGTATGTCGAGAGCTGGAAAAAGGAAGGCAAAAAGGTTGTCGGTACGGTCTGCTGCCACATTCCCGAGGAGATTATCCATGCGGCGGGAATGCTTCCGATCCGTATCCGCGGCACGGAATGTACAGATGACCGTGACGGTGAGACCTGGATGACCGGTTACACCTGCGGATTCTGCCGCGCATGTCTCCAGAACCTGATTGATGGAAAGTACAACTTTCTGGACGGCATCATTGTCTCGGACGGCTGCATGTTCATCCAGCGTCTGTATGACAACTGGGCTGTGATCGGGGATACCGGGTGCAAACTCAATATCAATATCCCCAGAAATCACGACAAGCTTGCAGTTAATTATTTCAAGGATGAACTGCAGATCGTGAAAGAGGCCATGGAGAAGCTGTCCGGCAATGAGATCACTGAAGAGGCCCTGAACGCTTCGATTGATCTTTACAACCAGACCCGCGCCCTGATCCGGGAGATGTTCACACTGACAAAGGGAGATGCTCCCAAGATCACCGGCACAGAGACACTGCAGTGGACCATCCGCGCCATGTCCATGCCCAAGGAAATCTACAACCAGGAGCTGCGCGCCTTTATCGACGAGGCAAAAAGGCGCGAGCCCATTACAGATTTCGGCGCCCGCCTCATGATGATTGGCTCTGCTGTTGACGATCCTGAATACATCCGCATTTTCGAAGAACATGGCGGCCTCATTGTCACGGACTACAACTGCTACGGAACCCGTTATCTGTGGTCGGATGTCACCAGGGAAGAGGGTGAGTGCGCAATCGAGTCCATCGCCCGCTCCTATCTGGAGAAGCTCACCTGCCCCAGAATGACAGATCTCCACGATGAGATGTATGAGGATATGCTTGGCCTGGCAAGAGAGTTCGATGTAGACGGAATCGTCTATGTCCGTCTCAAAAACTGCTGCCTGTGGGGCGGTGAGAGCGTTTTCTTCTATGACAAGTTCGAGAAGGAAGGAATCCCTGTACTGACACTGGAGAAGGAAGAGATCACGACCAATGCCGGCCAGGTCGGCGTCAGGGCGGAAGCCTTTGTGGAAATGATCGAAGGAAACTGATCAAGGGAAAGTGATCAAAGGAAATTGATCGAAGGAGGTAAGAACTGATGAGTGATGCGAAAAATACAGAGATTCGTGAGATCGATCTTCTTCCGGATGTACATAAAGAAGTCGTCAAAATGTACTCCTACATGAAGGAAAAACACCCCGGCCGCCTGTGGATGGCGAAACTCCAGATGGATCACTGGGATGATATCTGCACGGCACACGAGCGCGGCAAGAAGCTGATCCTGACAAGTACCAATACACCTGCGGAGCTGATCTACGCGTTTGACGCGGTCCCCTTTGTTCCCGAGACCCTGATCATGCGCTATGCCAACTCCGACAAGACCTTTAAATACCTGGATCTGGCAGACCAGTATGTCAGCCACCAGCTCTGCTCCATCAACAGAGGTCAGATCGGTTACTATCTGTCCGGCGATCTCCGGATGAAGCCCGATGCGATTCTTGCGACAGTTACACCCTGCGATTCCTCGCGTGTAGCTTATACGGCAGCGGCCAAGATTCTGGATATCCCCAGCTTCTGCCTTGATACTCCCTATCGTCAGGATGAGCGCGGATACGGCTATCTGGCAGACCAGCTCAGGGAAGCCTGCAAGTTCCTCGAAGAAGTGACCGGCAACAAGCTGGATATGGATAAGCTCAAAGAGATCGTCGAGCGCGGCAACAAGGCGGCAAGACTTCTTACTGCCTGCTCCAAACTCCGTCAGATCACTCCCTGCCCCCTTCCCGGCAGCCTTCTGGTCCTCAATGAGATGGTCGGCGGCATGATGGGCAGCCAGGGAGCCGTGGACTTCCTCCAGGCCGAATATGACTACGGCGTGAAGAACCTGGCGGCAGGAAAGGGCGTGACCCCCGGACCGGAGGAATTCCGTGTCATCTGGGTCCAGAACATGCTCTGGAACAACGCCGGTATCGTCGGCTGGATGGAAAAAGCCTTCAACGCAGTCCTGGTCATGGACGGCTTCGGCTACGAGGGCTACAAGGTGATCGACACGTCTTCCGAAGAAAGCATCTTCCTGGGTCTGGGCCAGAGAACTCTCAACTCTCCCATGGTGCACGGCGCAGCCGGCCCTGCGGAACCCTGGATCCAGATGGTAGACCGCATGATCGGCGAATACAAGGTCAATGTTTCCATGTTCGCCGGCCACGTCGGCTGCAAGCACACCTGGGCGGCCAGCAAACTGGTCAAGGACTACATCTACGAGAAGTACGGTCTGCCCACCCTCACCTTTGACGAGGACGGTATCGATATCCGCTACCAGACCGCGGACCAGATCAAGGCGGTTATCACCGAGTACATGGAGACCCTGATTGAAAATAAGAAAAAGGGAAACCTGTAATATCTGATCCACTTGTGGCCTGCGTTCCGCAGCCACTTACACCATGTTCCGCGCAGAGCACTCGTACTTATCACGTGAGACAGCTCAGATCTGGAGGTAAAAGATGAAAGGCAGAACCATTGCAGTCACGGGCAAGGGCGGCACAGGAAAATCCGTCATTGCTTCCCTGATGATCACACAACTGGCAAAACAGTATCCCGGCGAGATCCTGGCCATCGATGCGGATTCTGCCATGAGTCTTCCCTATACCCTGGGAATTCAGGCGGAGCCCGGCAAAACCATCACTGCCATGAGAAGGTCTATCGTCGGGCGTGATGACATCAAAAAGAGGATGAACAATAAGCCCATGCGGGAGGTCATCCGGGACGTCGTCCACAAGGGAGACGGCTATGATCTGCTCCTGATGGGACGTCCGGAGGAGCCGGGCTGCTACTGCGCGGTCAATGACCTGCTCCGCCACGGCATGGGTATGCTGGTGGAGGATTACCGGATCAGTGTCGTGGACGGCGAGGCGGGCCCCGAGCAGATCAACCGCCGCGTCCTCAAGGATCTGGACACCCTGCTGGTGGTCTCGGACATGTCCGCCAGAAGCCTGGAGACGGCTCGGGGCATCGTTGAGATCGCCCTTGCCAACGAAAACGGCATCAGCGTCCGCAAGGCGGGGCTGATCCTGAACCGGGTGCGGGACGACGCTCCCCTTCAGGATCTCGTGGACCGGGTCGGGGTACCGGTTCTGGGCTCTATCCCCGAGGACGCTGTCCTCAACAAATATGACCGCGAGGGCATGCCTCTGCGCCAGCTCCCTGAGGACTGTCCTGCTGTCCTGGCTGTGCAGAAAATCCTGGCCGGGATTCTGGGGCAGGAATAATGAAAAATATAGCTTATACGTTTTTTTACCCCGGATAATTCTGCCGGGGAAGCAGCGCAGATATTCAATGAGCGCACGGAGAAAAGTGTCGCGCCGCAGAGAAGGCATCCGCGGCGTAGAAGAAGAGGGACAAAGCATAAAAAAACTTACTAAATCTTAAAAATAAAAGACATAAGAGATTAAAGGCACAAGAGACTAAAAAACACAAGAGACTAAAAAACACAAAGGACTATAAGGCACAAAAGACCATAAGGCACAAAAGAATAAAAAGCACAAAAGGCTACAAGTCATAAAAAGGAGAGGAGAGTTACTATGAGCAAAGTAAAGACCATGAGCGAAGCGCTGGATCTGATTCAGGACGGTGCAGTCCTTGCTACAACCGGTTTCGTGCACTGGGCTCTTCCGGATGAAGTGTTCAAGGCTATCGAGGATCGTTTCCTGGAGACAGGACATCCCGCCAATCTGGAGTGCGTATTTACAGGAAGCGCCGGCCTTAACGGCACCGGATATGACCGGCTGGGGCACAAGGGCCTGATCGGCAAGGTCATCGCGGGACATATCGGCCTCACACCCAATATCCCTGCCCTGATCAATGCCAATGAGTGCCAGGCATATAACTTCCCTCTGGGCGTTATTGCAGAGCTTTTCCGCTGCTCCACCCAGGGCAGGAAGGGCCTGATGACGAAAGTCGGTCTGCGAACCTTCGTTGACCCCCGCCTGGAAGGCGGCAAGATGAACGCGGTCACAACTGAGGATCTGGTAAAGGTCGTGGAATTCGACGGAGAAGAGTGGCTCTATTATCCCACTCCTAAATTTGATATTGCGATCATCCGCGCCACTACAGCGGATAAGGACGGAAATCTGTCCCTGGAGCATGAATCCGGACGTCTGGATCCCAAGAACGTCGCCATGGCTGTCCGCGCGGCAGGCGGAAAAGTCATTGCACAGGTCAGATATATCTCAGACACCAAGCTTCCGGCCGCTTCCGTGGAAGTCCCCGGCTATTTTGTAGACGCGGTCGTAGAGAGTAAAGAGCCCGAGAAATACCACAGAATGACCACCAATATCTTCTTCGACAAGAAATACTGCGGTATGATCGACGCTCCGGCAGACGCCCTCAAGCCTCTTCCTCTGAATGTCCGCAAGGTCATTGCCAGAAGATGCGCCATGGAGCTGACACCTGCCTCTCTGGTTAATCTGGGAATCGGAATTCCCGAGCTGGTAGCTACCGTTGCCGGAGAAGAAGGATTCGCGCAGGAGATGACTCTGACCTCTGAAGACGGTATCGTCGGCGGAATGCCCGGATCCGGAGATCTGTTCGGTGCCGGCCTCAATGCCAGCGCAACCGTCACCATGCCCGAGATCTTTGATATCTATAACGGCGGAAATCTGGACCTGGCAGTTCTTGGCCTGGCGGAAGTCAACCAGAAGGGCGACAACAATGTCGGCAAGTTCGGACCCAAGATCCCCGGCTGCGGCGGTTTCATCAACATTTCCCAGTCCACACCCAAAGTAGTCTTCTGCGGCGCCTTTACCGCGGGCGGGACCAAATATGAGATCGGAAACGGCGAGCTTCACGTCATCCAGGAAGGCAAGGCAAAGAAATTCGTCAAGAAAGTCCAGCAGGTCACATACAGCGGCGAATACGGCGCTTCCGTAGGCCAGAAGGTCCTGTACGTCACAGAGAGGGCTGTATTTGAGCTGACAAAAGACGGCCTGGTGCTGATCGAAAAGGCTCCCGGAGTGGATCTGCAGAAGGATATTCTGGATCAGATGGAATTCGAGCCCATCATCTCCCCTGACCTGAAGGATATGGATGCCCGCATCTTCCGCGAGGAGAAGATGGGACTGACCGTAGGCTGACCGGTTCAGGCTCTGAATGTGAACAGACTGAGAAACTGACGCCGGATTGACTGAGAATTTGCCTGCGGCCTACAAAGCGGGAAAGCCGGTCTGATTTGTGACACCATGTTTTCGCCGGACATCATTTAGAAAACAAATCAGAGGATTCGCGACTGGGGTGCCGTAAAGCATATATATTCCCGGAAATACCTGTACACAGAAAGGTGTTTCCGGGAATTTCTCAAAAGGAGTCTGCAGGTTGTTATCCCCGGGACGGCTGTGTCCTCTAGAGGCTTTGAAGAGTTTTCTCAAAAAGAACTTGTACAAGCCCCTGGCAAGAATAAAAGGAGATGCATATGGAATTCAAAAAAACGATCTACAGCGTACAGGACGGCATAGCCGTGATCACGATGAACTATATGAAAAACCTCAACGCCATCGATGAGCAGATGGCAGATGAGCTGCTCGAGCTTTTTGCGAGGGCGGAAGCGGATGAAGCCGTAAAAGTCGTTGTCCTCAAGGGCGCGGACAAGGCCTTTTCTGCAGGAGGCGATATCGGCTTTTTCTATCAGCAGGTACAGGCGGGCGGCGATGTCAGCCTGGACGATCTGATCGCCAGAGTCGGAAAACTGGCGGATTATATGAAGAAGATGAGCAAGATGACCATCACAGCGGTCAGCGGCGCGGCAGCCGGTGCGGGTGTCAGCCTGGCCCTTGGCGGTGATTTCCTGATCTGTGCCGACAACGCAAAATTCATCCTGGCTTTCGTCAATCTGGGTCTGGTTCCCGATACGGGGGCAGCTTATCTCCTTGCAAAGAGCATCGGGGCTGCAAGAGCTATGGAACTGTCGGCCACCGGCCGTCCCATGGGTGCTGCCGAGGCCAAAGAGCTTGGTCTTGCCTATCAGGTAGTAGCCAAAGAGGAGCTGGAGCCTGCAGCCATGAAGCTTGCAGCAAAACTTGCCGCAGGACCGCTCGTCTCCTACAAGAACATTAAAAAACAGATCTATGAGGCAGCTTTTGCCGATTACAGGGACTGGCTTGACAAAGTGGAAGGTCCGACTCAGCACGAGTGCGCACTGACAGCGGACTTTACTGAGGGCGTTAAGGCCTTTATGGAGAAGAGAAAGCCTGCCTTTACAGGAAAATAAGATTATTAACACAGTTTTTTCGAACAGGAGGTAAAAGCACAAGAATGTGCCTTTCGAAAGCATTTCTGATCAAAAACGGAAGAGAGCAGCTGCTCCTGGACAGTGTCTGCAATGTCAGGATGGAAAACGGACAAATCGTCCTCTATGACATCATCGGGGAGACATCCTCGGTGCGGGGTATCATCGAGGATGTGGATCTGATCCGCAACACGATCATAATCCGGGCAGAGGAGACACAGACAAAGGACGCATAAATCTGCCGGCGGGAGATTTTCGGATTTTACCGGGAAATGATTTTGCCGGAAAATGATTTTCCCGGGATGACTTTATCAGGATGAGGGGGCAGGACAATGCATGATTATAGTAAGCCGGACACGGGGCATGCGCACCCACACGATCATAACAAGGGTGAGCCTCACACACATGACCACCCCCATCCGCACACCCATGGACATGGGGGAATGCATCATCATGTGCACAGCCAGGAAGAAAAAAGAGCGGTCATGAACCGCCTTGCCAGGGCAATCGGGCATCTGGAATCTGTCAAGCGCATGATCGAGCGCGACGAAGACTGCAGCGATGTCCTGATCCAGCTCGCGGCAGTCCGCAATGCCATCAACAACACCGGAAAAGTTATCATGAAAAACCACATCAGCCACTGTATCGTGGATGCTATTGAGGCAAACGATATGGAACCGGTGGATGCGCTGAATGAAGCGATTGACTACTTCATTAAATAGTAACGCACTTCAAATCAGTAACGCGTTTATAAAGGACTGTCACATAGCTGAATAATGAATAAAAATATGCCCCCTTTCCGGCGGACAGGCGAAAAGCAAAAGCCTGCTGCCCGAAAGGGAGCATATTATTCGCTATTTTCAGCTAAATAACATACCCTTGTGATTTGGTACTGATTCCGGCCTTCAATCTGTGCGTCTGTTCCACGTTTTTTTATCAGAAGACGTGGATATTGCGCAATGGAGAATTATCGTTTGAGTCCGGTTCGGTTCCGGTTCAGTTCCGGTTCAGTTTCGGTTCGGTTCCGGTTCAGTTCAGGATCAGCTCAGGATCAGTTCTTGTGATCGATCACCCACTGTCTGATGTTCTGTTCTTCATCCGTTACGCTTGCACCCTGGACTGCAAGTCCTTCCAGGACCTCGGCGTCGGGTTCCAGTTCCCGGATCGTTCCAACGGTACCGGAGAAACTGCTTCCCTCGTGTGTAACAAAGACGTTGACAGTCTTTCCGGACAGATCATGCGAGTCCAGGAAAGAATAGACAGACATAGGCAGATCGCCCCACCAGTTGGGGAAGACAAGATAGATCGTGTCGTAATCCTCAACAGCCTTTTCATCAGCTTTCAGCATAGGTCTGAAGCCCGCGTTCTGCTCCTGTTTGGCCTGGTCGACAGTCTCATTGTAATTGACCGGATAGGCGTCCTCTGTCAGGATCTCCATTGTCTCACAGCCGGCTTCCTCTGCGATCCAGGCCGCGATCTGACCGGCATTTCCCATAAGGCCATTCTCATCTACCCGGATACTTGCGCTGGAATCCGCGTCAACATCCGCGGGAAAATCCGTGTTGCCTACTCTGCTGAAATAGACAGCAAGCGCATTGCTGACGGGAGCGCTGCTTTCTGCTGCTTCCGCAGATGCGGTATCTGCAGCTGCCGCTGTGTCACCGGCCGCTGCCTGGGTGACAGCTGCCGCGTCAGTGCCGGCGACAGCGCTTTCCTGCTCTGTATTCCCTTGCGCAGGTTCTTCATTCTCTATAGTTTCTTCTTCTTTTACCGCAGTCTCCGGTTCCTGTGCGTCTGCCGTGGCTTCCTGGGGGGCAGGAGAATCCTGTCCGCCTGCAGCAGCACCGTTTCCGTTTCCGCAGGCGCAGAGCCCGAGGAGTAAACTGACCAGTAGAATACTCATAGGTAACAGTCTTTTTTTCATAGATGCCTCCTTGTCCGTCTTGGATTGTCCATAAAAATAATAATGGTTTTTCTATCGTGCAGGACTCGCGAGCGGGTCCTGAATACAATTCCTGCCGGCTGTCTGCTTTTATATCGAAGATATTCATGGGCAGAAGCGTTAAGAACCGCACCTGTTGACACTGTGTCAACAATTGCATTATAGCTATATGCTGACACGGTGTCAAGAGATTTGCGTTTTTTTTCCTGATTCGCATTCTTTTTCCTCATGATCCGCATTCTTTTTCCTCATGGATCGCATTCCGGTCTCCTCCGGACCGCATTTTTTCTCTCTTGAAATGAACTATAAATGCTTTCCGGTCGGTGTTGTGGGCTCTCAGCCCACCAAATCAAATGCGTAAACAGATACAATACAGACAGTCAGGAAAGTTTACGAAATCCGTGGTTACAACTTTCGGGGAGGATATGATTATGATGAAAATGAAAAAGAAAATCTGTCTGCTGTTGGTCCTGTGTCTGGCATGTACCCTTTTCAATGCATGCGGGACACAAACGACCCAAACGGCGCAAAGCCAGGGAGGCGTAAATAATACGGAACAGGAGACCAAAACTGAGACCGGATTGTTTTCAGGGAAAACAAGGCCAGCCTGAACCAGGTCTATTTTGACGGGAACGGCTTTCATAAAAATGACACGGAAGAGTGTCCTTATACGATCTCTGATGAAGAGATCATCGTATCTGCAAAAGACGGGGAATTCGTGATTCCTTATCGCTTATCCGGGGAAGAAATTGTCCTGGGAGAGGGCGAATATTTCAGCCCGGACCAGATGGAGGAAGGACTTCAGGGCTATTGGACCTGCACGACTGTAAGTACTTTTGCGGAATTTTCAGGTAAAAGAAATATACATTATCTCTTTGTAGATCATGGCACTCTCAAATCTGAACAGGCAGCTGAAGCCTTTGATGGTACAGATGGGGAATACTATTATTTCGGACCGGAAGAAGGCTCTTATAAGCTGGGGACCGGCGGTTTTATCACAGAGATGAGACACGGTAATGAATGGTTTTTAAATATCATTGACGGAAAACCCACTATACTTCATTACGACAATGTCTGTACTCCCGCTGACGGATTTCCTGGTCGGGACGGGTATTCTTTCTGATTTTGGGACTCGCATGCGTGTCCTGCGCACCGTGATAGAAGAAACCGGCGTCAGGCACTCCGGAAGGAATGATTTAAAGAACTGAAGAGGATTCATTATAAAGGCTGCTGCACAGCTGAAAAATTTTCCGGAAATTTTCAGCTGTACAGCAGCCCTTTTTTTGACACGGCCAGCGCAATGTATTTTCCGCCTTGCGGCGGACGCGGGCAGGCCGGGGGTAGAAGGCGGCGTGGCCGCCTCTACCCTGTTTGATGTCTTTTACAGCCGGACTTAAACCATCATCTCACAGATCCTTTTGCGGCAAGGCTGAAATCATCATCTGACAGATCCTTTTGCAGCCGGGTTTAAATCATCATCTCATAGATTCTGGTGCAGTCTTCAGCCGTTACACGGAAAGCCGATACGCGGAAAGCCGTTACACGGAAAGCCGATACGCGGAAAGCCGTTACGCGAAAAGCTCTTACATGAAAAGCCGTTACAGAAACGACGAAATCCGGCAGAAACCGTTTTTCGGAAAACTGCGGAGAACAGGTCACGTATTTACCTGTCATGCAGAGAGGCTGGTGTGATAAAATGAATACAGATATCCGGGGCTCATCTGCTTCATTCCGGCGCTGTTTTAATCTTATACATTTGTCAGTAAGAGGTCATAGCTGCAATGATGAAAATAAAAATCCGTAGAAATATTCATCTTTCTGTTCTGATCCCGTCTATCCTGCTCTTGTCGATATTCCTGCTGGCAGGCTGCGGGGGAGGGAGCAGTACGGGGAATGCCTTAAAGACGTCTTCATCCCAAAGTGCCGGCCCGAGTTCCGCAGAGGTGGAGGAAGGGCTGTTCCGCGTGGGACTGGCCGAGGACATAGATACGATGGATGTACACCGGACATCCAGCGAGTATGTTGTGGCGATCAATGCTTTCGAGCGGCTTTTTGATATCCGTCAGAACGAGGATCAGACCACGGAACTGGTTCCCGGACTGGCAAAGGAATATTCCGTGTCCGGGGACGGGAGGGTCTATACTTTCACGCTCCGGGACGACGCGTTTTTTTCGGACGGGACACCGGTCAGGGCTTCGGATGTGGCTTTTACCTTTTCGAGAATGCTGTCCCTGCCGGACAGTATGCAGACCGATTTCGCGGATATGATCCTGGGCGCGGATGCGGTCATGGCCCACGAGACGGATACGCCGGAAGGAATCAGGGTCCTTGACGATACGCATGTCGAGATCACCCTGTCCGAGCCTTTCGCGGGCTACATCTATCAGGTCGCCACGCCATCCTGCAGCATCCTGAGCGAAAAATGTGTCCGCGAGTCAGGAGACAAGTACGGGACATCCCCCGAGACAACCGTAGGGTCAGGTCCCTATATGGTGACCGAGTACGACAGCAAAAAGGGGCTGACTCTGGAACTGAATCCATACTGGAAAAAGGAGCAGCCTTCTGTCAAAAAGGCCCGGTTCCTGGTTCTTGATCCGGCCCTCATGGATGCCGGCTTCCAAAAGGGAGAGCTGGATCTGCTCGATTTGGAAGAAATACACACAGACACGATCAAGTCTGTCTACAAAACCGGCAAATGGAAGGACCGCCTGGTTTCCAAGGGATGTGTGGAGACAAACTATCTCATGATGAACCTGGAAGCCCGGCCCCTTGACAACATCAGGGTCCGAAAAGCGGTCCAGCTGGCGATCAACCGGCAGAAAATAATAGATGAACTGTATGACGGCGAAGGAACCCTTGTGGACGGCATTTATCCGCGCGGGCTGCACGGCTTCAGCGAAGAAAACCAGGGCTGGCTCAAATACGATCCCGAGGCGGCGAAGAGGTATCTGAAAAGAGCCGGGAAAGACGTCAGGGCCCGCATTGAACTGGCTGCCGATTCCACGTCCGGCATGCGGGAGCTCAATCTGCTCAATATGATCCGGCAGGATCTGCAGGCAGTCGGACTGGAGGTATCCATTGTGAGCTATGATCCGGAAAGCTGGATGTATCTGCGCACCCACGGAAAACTCATGGCCTTCTGCAGTGTCTGGAGCGCCGATTACAACGATCCGGACAATTTTATCTACACATTTTTCGGAAGCCGGGAGAAGACCCTGCGCCGCTCCGGCAACTTTGCGGAGAAGGACGTCATGAACCGCATCGTCCGGGCGAGGACGATCCGGGATGACGATGAGCGCATGGCGGAATATGCTGCTCTGGAAAGTCTCCTGATCCGGGACAAGGCACTCTGGGTCCCGTTGTTTTCCACCAACCATCTGTTTGTCCTTGGTGACCGGGTGAAATCCTTTGTCCCCTTCTGGGCCGGCTGGAACTCCATCCCCCTGAAGGATGTAGTAATGAAGTGAGGCTGGAACTCCATCCCCCTGAAGGATGTAGTAATGAAGTGAGCAGGACAGACATGTTTCTCCGGGAACTTCCCTTTTCCTGAATGCATTTTTCCATTCAGAAATATTATTTTCGGGAAATTCCTTTACTATGATATTTTTTCCATTTCAGTCTATTGAGGTTGTGCACAACAATGAATAATGACGAAATAAGACAGGATCCTTACGCGGACGAGGAAAAAACCACGCCGCCTTCCACCGCAGAAAAGAAGGCGCATTCCTCCGCTAAAGAAGAGAAGTCTGCTGCCTCCGCTAAAGAAGAGAAGACCTCTTTTTCCGGCGCAGGAGAGAAAACCGCATCTTCCGGTGCAGGAGAAAATGCCGCTTTTTCCGGCGCAGGAGAGAAAACCGCATCTTCCGGTGCAGGAGAAAATGCCGCTTTTTCCGGCGCAGGAGAGAAAACCGCATCTTCCGGTGAAGGGGAAAATGCCGCTTCTTCCGGCGCAGGAGAAAAAACCGCTTCTTCCGGTGCAGGGGAAAATGCCGCTTCTTCCGGCGCAGGAGAAAAAACCGCATCTTCCGACGGCGGGGACAATATCAAAAACAGTCTTCGCAGGAAGATTTTTCAAATGAATATCCGGCTGGTGGCTGCCGCCGTCATTCTGTTCGCGCTTGCCGGCATTGTGCAGATGAACCGTTTTGCGGGGCTGATGGAGGAGACAAGCCGGGAGGAGAATACTGTCATCATGGACACCATGTCGGATTCCATGCGCGACATGGCGACGGAGAGCTTCCAGAAGTACGTGATCGCCCAGGCCAATGTGGTGGACGGAGAGTTCTGGACCATGCAGCACGATCTTGAGATCCTTGCAAGACAGGTACAGATGGTGCTGGAATATCCGGATGCCTTCTCGCCCCAGGAAGTACCTCTCCCCTCAGAGGCGGATGCGGGCAAGCTGACCCTTCAGCTGCTCTACTCAGAGAGCGCCGACAGGGAGGATCCCGCCCTCAAGGAGCAGATCCTGAGGATCGGAGGCCTGAGGAACATGATTCTGGAGATCGTGGAGGGAGGAGATACACTGCTGGACTGCATGGTATCCCTGCCCGGCGGGGCAAGCATCATCGCGGACCGCACGCCTGAGGGAAAGATGGATGAAGACGGGGAGGTCATGCCCTATAATGCCGACCGCAGGCCCTGGTATGTGGGAGCCCTGGTCCACGGGGAAACCTATTTCACCCCCGTCAACATGGACAATTACTTCACCAACTACGAAGTCATGGCCGGGGTCCCGGTCTATGTGAACGGGGAACTGGCTGCCGTATGCGGCGGATCCGTCAACCTGGAGGACCTGGATGATATCGTCTCCAGGGCACAGCTGGGCGACCAGAGTGACACCTGTCTGATCAATGAGAACGGCAATGTGCTCTATTCCTCCCGACCCGGAGGGGAACTGGCCATGAACTCCAATGAGCTCCGCAGCCTGAAAGAGAGCAGCAATCCGGAGCTGGTATCCCTGGTGAACGAGGCTCTGGAGGGCGGGAGCGGTTTCTCTCTCCTCAACGTGGACGGAGAGGAGATGTATATCGCCTACGCGCCTTTGAAGACAATCGGCTGGACGCAGCTGCTGATGATCTCACAGGAAGACCTGAACAGTACCGCCTACCTGCTCATGCAGCAGACCGGGATGGTCATGGAGGACTCACTTGCCCGGACCCATAATTATTCTAGGACGATGACGGTTATCATGCTGCTTATAGGTATTTGCCTCATCGCGATGGCCATTGTCATGTCCTTCATGTTCGCCGACCGCCTTGTGAAGCCGATCAAAAGGATGACCATGAGGGCCGCCAGGATGCAGGGCGATGACATGAGCTTTGAAGTGGAAGATGTGTACCTTACACGGGATGAGATCGAAGTTCTGGCCAGAGCTTTTTCAAATATGTCACAAAAGATGCGGGGGTATGTGCGTGAGATCGTGGATATCACTGCGGAAAAACAGCGCCTGGATACAGAACTCTCGGTCGCCGCGGATATTCAGATCAATATGCTGCCCAACCATTTCCCGGCATTTCCTGAAAGGGAGGAATTTGATCTCTATGCCGTCATGGATCCCGCCAAAGAGGTGGGAGGTGATTTCTATGACTTTTTCCTGATCGACGACGACCATCTGGCCCTGGTCATGGCTGATGTCTCGGGCAAGGGCGTGCCCGCCGCGCTTTTCATGGTCATTTCCAAGACCCTGATCAAAAATGTCACCCTCTCTGACGGATGC
>CACYTU010000037.1 GCA_902777355.1 uncultured Lachnospiraceae bacterium
GGCACTGCTTGTTTGCGGCAATCTGCAGATACTGTTTTTCAAGGTTCCCCGGGGTTATTTTTTTTGCTTTGGCTTTTTCATAGGTCGCTTGACACTACCCCCGATACATTTTCGAAATACTTTCAATACGATCGTGATATGTTCTCGATATCGTTTCGATACGTTCACAATTCTTTCCTATTCTGCCAGTTCTATACGGACGTCATAGGAACCTTTTTCTTATTCAGCCAGCTCTATACGGACGTCATAGGAGCCTTCCAATGCAGCAATCTCACTTAAGGGGACTGTGATCACACCGATATTGACCTGGTCTCCAAACTGTTCGGAAACCTCCTCATCCTCGAAAAGAATTGTGAAATACGGCGCGTCAATCGCATAATCAATATCCCCGTTCAGCCATCCGTAATGTACCTCATCCTCATTGTAGGGAAGATCCTCTGTCACTCCGCAGAAATCATGGGAATATCTGTTCACATGCTGTGTCATGGGAAGCTTTTCGATCAGAGCCTTTGCCGTCTCGCTGTCGTTCAGGACTCCTGTGATCAGGGTATCTCCAAAATACATATTGATCTTCGTGCCGCCTTCCATCGGTATCCTCGTCGGCATAGTCTTGTCTTCTGTCTGCATCTCCGCTCCGTCTTTTGCTACTTTTACAGCAGCGGGAATTTCTTCCTCTGCGTTATTTCCTGCTTCATCAGACTGCAGGGTCTCTTCCGGTGCCGTTCTGTCTTCACCGGTGTTTTCTGCACTCTGCTCCGGGGTCTGTTCTGTGCTCTGTTCCTGGTTCTGTTCCTGTGCGGAACCTGAACCTGTCTGCCCATTCCCACAGGCTGCTAATGAAAGACAAAAAACAGCCGTCAGCAGAATCGTAATCATTTTCTTTTTCATCATTTTCTCTTCTCCATATTAATCGTGATTGTCGCTCCCCATTCCAGGGAAGCAGGTCATTTCATTACATCGCTTTCCTTTGCTTACAATATATTCAGCGTCAACAGAAATGTCCAATACCTATATTTCATTTTTAGTTATTCTGATTTAGAATATCTGTGGAGGTGTTTATTATGGAGATCAGGGTACTGCGATACTTTCTTGAAACAGCCAGAGAGGGCAACATGACCAGAGCCGCCGAGCGCTTATTTGTTTCACAGCCCACCATGTCAAAACAGCTGAAAGAATTGGAAAAAGAACTAGGGACAAAGCTGTTCATCCGCTCCAATTACAGTATCCGCCTGACCGAGGCGGGAATGCTCCTCAGAGAACGCGCGGAAGATATTCTGTCTCTGGTGGATAAGACAGAAGCGGAGTTTAAATCGCTGGAAGAGATAAACAGCGGTGATATTTACGTCGGCGCGCCGGAATCGGAAGCAATGGGGCTTTTTGCCGATATTGTCCACAGCCTGCAGAGAAAGTACCCTAAGCTCCGCTGCAACATCTACAGCGGCAATATGCAGGATGTATGCGAGAAGCTGGATAAGGGACTGCTGGACTTCGCCATAGTAATGAATTATGTGGATCTGACCAAATACAACTATATCCCCATGTCCACACAGGACAGCTGGGGAGTAATCTTCAAAAAAGATGATGCATTTACAGGGAAAAAATCATTTTCGATTTCCGACTTGAGAGACCTTCCCCTGATCTGTTCAAAGCAGTGGGTTGATCACGAATTGCCTGACTGGTTCGGATACGACCTGAAAGATGTGAATATTGTTGCCACTTATAATCTGCCTTACAACGGCGCGATCATGGCAAAAGCCGGCATCGGCTACGCGGTCATGCTTGACAAGCTGGTTCATACAGGCGAAGGCAGTGATATCGTCTTCCGCCCTCTTGAAGATGTGCCAAAAGCAGAAATGTATATCATATGGAGAAAGTTCCAGACCTTTACTCCCATAGCTGATTTGCTTATAAAAGAACTGCGGAAGAACTTTGATTCAAGACCCGCCCGCGAGTCTTGAATCAAAGTGTTGCAGGTTCGTAGGAGACAAAGAAAGGGGACGGTTCTCTGTCTCCTTGTCGGAAAGGAAGGAGACGGAGAACTGTCCCCTGTCCCCTTCCCTGTCCCCTATTGATCAATCGCCGCCTGTCCTTCTTTCCTTTCGTCCCAATAGTACTGCCAACAACACTGCTGCACCCGCAGCCAGCGTCAAAGCAAGCCATTCTGCGGCATGGCTTTCATCGCCGGTCGATGGACCCTTGGAGGAATCAGCGCTTTTGGCAATTTCCTTATCGGATGAGACATAGTTTTTGGTGGACACGATATAGTTTTTTTCCGTAGTCTTTTTACTGTCGTTAACACTTGTCACAGAGCTTTTCCCGGACTCGTCGCTTTTGTCGCCGTCCCCGTCCGCAGCGACCTTATCACCGTCATCTCCGCTAACAGGTCTGCTGCCGGCTTCATCGTTCTTGTCGCCGCTCTCGTCCGCAGTGGTCTTATTCCCGTCATTTCCGCTCACGGGGCTGCTGCCGGATTCGTCACTTTTGTCGCTTTTGTCGCTGTCCCCGTCCGCAGGAGTGGCGTCACCGTCATCTCCGCTCGTGGGGCTGCCGCCGGATTCGTTGCTTTTACTGCCGTCCCCGTCGAAAGAAGTGTCGTCCCCGTCGGCAGTCGGCTCATTATCGCCATCATCTGCCGCATTTTTTGTCCAGACCGCTGTGAATGTATGGTCGCCGGTGACTTGGTAGGACTCGCCCGGATAATACTCTGACCCCATCCAGTAACTGAAGGTGTACCCTTCTCTTGAAGGAGCTTCGTGGATTGAAATTACGTCTCCGATCTTATAGCTCTCCACAATATCCTCTGTGCTGCCGTTATAGCTGCCGCCGTCCAGTATGTAAGTGATAGCGGCTTCTTCCGTGCTTTCATTTTCTTTGTCAAAAACAGCATAGAAGGTCCTGTCCGTATCAATCTCCTGTTCTGAAGCCGCGATGCTTCCATCTTCGTCCACCCAGCCACGGAAGACATATCCCTCCTTTTGCGGTATAAAGACGTCTTCGTTGTCACCATCCGGCGAGTACAAAGTGCAAAACCAGCCTTTTTGATAGTACTCACGGCGGATGATCTGTTCATCTGCAACATAGGTGACCCTGCAGGCTGCATTGTCAATGTTCGGATACTCGTCACCCCCCTCGCCGAGGATATGGGCATCCATCCATTCTATCCTTGCCCTGGTCCACGATTTAAAGACTTCCTTGTTTTCGGCGAAATCTCCCCCCAAATGATAGTCGGGAATCGTATCCTGCCAGATCTCATAATCACTCACGCAGGATCTTTCTGTTTCTGCAAAATACTGATCGATCAGGCCCCTATCCTCCAATAAGGTGAGGATCTCATCGCGGACAGTCGGCCACAGTCTTTTGGCCGTTTCACGAAAGCCCTCCTCATTGTCATCGTATACCATAGCGGCCAGCCATTCATTTATTAAATGAAATCCCTCAACACTCATGTCCGACATTCCGGGAAGGCTCCACGCCTGATCCATATCCCAGAGCGGCCCCCAGAATATCCTGCCGGCTTCTGATAAGCTGCCGGAATCGTCGAACGTATCTTCCGTCTTATAGAAATAATTGCTTCCGGTTTCATACTTATCCCCGTTATTGGATACTTCCTGGATCAGCCAGAAAAGCGCTGCCGACTCCATATCCATATACTCGTTGTATCTGATCCCGTTCTGATCAGCAAAGGGATCCCCGTCATTAACGCCTTCTCCGAAAAGCGCGTTTTCCATCTTCTGAATGTAATCGCGTATATATTCTTTCTGCACCTCGTTCGTGTAGTCTGAATCATCCGGATTGAAGGTCGGAGTGTCGTTTGCCAGATTAATCCCACGATCCGTATAAAACTTATCAGGATCATCTTCCGCGACCTGTGACCCGAAATGGATCAGATAGCCGCCGGTAATATTCCCCGGATCAGTGTCATCAGCAGAGAGCTCCCTGATCTCCAGTCGGTTTTCACCGACTCTGACCTGTTCGGCAAGCAGGTAATTACCCAGATTGATCCGGGCGTATTCTTCCCCGTCTTTTTTGGCTACCATAACGACATCGACCGGTAAGCCATTGGGTGTAAACTCGAATCCCAGAGCATCTCCCAGGACACCGGTAAAACGGTTCTTGAAACCAGTTGAATCAAGAGTATTTGCAAGCAGTACCCAATGCTTATTTTTTCCCAGGCCTAATACATTTTCTTTTTTGTTCAGCTTGATCTTATACGGCTTTTTTTCAAAGGTCCAGGTTGAATTGCCGCGGCCCCGGATATAGTCGAGCTGAACAGGTCCAAGGCTTGAAGGAGCCTTTGCCATATCGCAGTACATAAATCCGGGGGGAACAATAATCTGCATCGTTCCATAACATTCCACACTATGATCACTGCTGGAATTCATATCGTCTATCGTGTGACCTTCTGACTCGTCAATCTCGAAAATAACAACGGGAATCCCGTTATCCGGCAGCTCTTCGGCACTTTTATCCTCTGCGCCGGTATCACTGTCCGCCGCTCCGGCCACAGCAGCTTCCCCGGCAGTCATGTCATTAACAGGGGCTTCCGCTTCTTCATCTACGGCTTCTTCATCTACGGCTTCCTCACCGGTCACTTCCCCATCAACTGCTTCTCCTGACGCCGCATCTTCGTTGGTCACCCCTTCATTGGCCACTTGGTCTGCATTTTCTTCTGACGCCGCATCTTCGTTGGTCAACCCTTCATCGGCTGTTTCCTCACCGGTCGCTTCCCCGGCTGCCGCTTCTCCTGACGCCGTCTCTTCGTTGGTCAACCCTTCATCGGCCACTTCATCTGACGCTGCTTCTTCGTTGGTTAATCCGACATCGACCGTCTCTTCTGCTGCTTCCTCTGCCACCGCATCTCCGCTGGTCAACCCTTCATTGGCCACTTCGTCTGCATTTTCTTCTGAGGCCGCCCCTTCGTTGGTCAATCCGACATCGGCCGCCCCTTCGTTGGTCAATCCGACATCAGCCGCCTCTTCTGCTGCTGCCTCTGCCGCCGGCTCACTGGTCAGTCCTTCCACAGGCATTTCTCCAGCTGCTTTCCCAACCGCCTCCCCTTTATTGCCTGCTTCTTCTCCCGCTTCTTCCACGTCTGAATCCTGAAAATCATAAATCACCTGATTTTCCATTGAAGAAGCAAAGGCCATTTGTGTTGTGCCGGAAAGCGATAATGCAGCAACAAGTGCAAAACTCACTATTATGTGTTTCATCTGTCAATCCTCTTGGTGCTTTTACTGGTCCTTTTAGGAGAAGACAAGGGACGGTTCTCTGTCTCTTCCTGTCTCCTCCCCTCTTCCCGGGCTGCGGGTCAGCGGCCGGGAGACAAGGGACGGTTCTCTGTCTCCTCCCCCTCCTCCCGGGCTGCGGGTCAGCGGCCGTGGCACTTCTTGTATTTTTTGCCCGAGCCGCAGGGGCAGGGATCGTTGGGCATAATCTTTTTGCCGCTTCTTTTGTAAGTCACCCCGCCTTCCGCAACATAGACAGGCTGCTTTTTGGCAGCGCGCACCTTCTGATAAGCCATATCCAGTTCGGCGCTGATCTGGTCTCTTCCGGCTTTGACGAATTTTTCCTCTTCAAAGCGGTCCAGGATATTGTCTCTCATTTTCTCAGGACCCAGAGTCTGCAGCTGTTCAAGGAAGGTCACTGTGCGTGCATAGGTATGGGGATACTGTTCCGCGACATACAGGAGCATCTGCGCATATTCATCGATGCATCGGGACATATACCACTCGTGCGCCAGCTGCACTGCGCGCGCGGTGTCTCCGTCGTTTCCGCTCCCGCTCCGGTCCCCGGCTTCCGCCGACAAAAACGACTCCATGAAGGCATCTACCTTCCTGTCTTCGTGGTAGCGGTAAGACTCCACCGCGCGATAGGCACTGTTTATAATGCCGTATCCGGGGCTGTCCAGCAGATATCCCTCCTGCTCCACATCCTTTACGAACTTTATAAAAGGATCGCGGAATGCGGGCAAAGTCAGAAGCGTGCTCCAATAGGCAATGTTTTTGGTAAGGTGATCCTGCATGGTCTCTGTCATCTCTGCCTCTCTCAGAAATTTTCTGTAGACCTCAAGATCAGCCGACAGCTCTGTGAGGGAGAGTGAGCCGTCCAGATAGATCATGTTGCAAAAGCACCCGTCCAGATTCTCCGAAGATGCCATCTCCCCGGTCTCCTCCCACATTGCAATTTCCTTCCGGAAAGCATTTCTGGCACCCATCCGGTTGCCCGTATTCTCATAGCAATCGCCCAGAGTAGAGTAGTAGAAGGGGTGATAATCCTTATCCGGATCCGCTTTCAGCAGTTCCCTGAGGGCTTCATGATGCTTGTTCAACGCATGAAAGGCGATTCCATGCTCTATGCGCTCAAAATTGCGCTCCGGTTCTTTTTCCAGAACCTCCCGCAGGGTCTCTTCTGCCTCTTTGTACTTCTGCTGTGACAGCTGTGCCCTCCCCAATAGCGCGAGTACTTCCGTATTCTCCGGATGGCTTGCCAGCATGCCTCTGCAGAGCTCCTCCACCTTTCCGTAATCTCCCTCATATTCACTGTGTAGCGCCTGGCGAAACGACATGCGGATCACAAGAGGAAGCTGCGCGGTATACTCATCTACCGCCTGCAGAAAGTCATTGAATTCTGGTTTTACGGTCACCTGTTTCTTTGTTGTCGGCATATGCTTTACCCTCCCGGTAACTGTTTCTTTATTGTCAATACATGGCCCCTGTTCAGTCATCCTGTTTTACAGCCATCCCGATCAGCTTTGCCATCAGCGGAATATATGTCACCGCAAACGCGCATGCTGACAGGCCCAAAACTGTCTTTTTATACTTTTCCGACACCTGCGTCCCTGCCGCAAGGCCCATAGAAAACAGGCAGAGTTTTGTGACTGCGTAATCCCGCCAGGTGCTTTCATGAGCGTAACGATTTCCGATATCGATCAGCTTCCTCATCTTCCATCCTCCTTAAATCACCACACCATCTATTTCCTTCCTGGAAGCAGCTTTTATTTTTCCTCTTTTTTTCAACTGTCATAGCCTATCAGCTTCAAATAGCAGTCCGCCAGTTCCTCCGGCGGCATCTCCATCCTGTCTGCAATCCACCATTTGACCGCTTCCGCCAGACTGCCCACCAGATGGTTCAGAGCAAACTCCCTTGGAATATCCTGCCTGATACTTTTGGGATACTGTTCAAACATCTCCATGAGGTATTCCTTGAAATAGCGCATAAATAATTCCCCGCTTTCGCCGGATAAGACTCCCTGCACATTTCCCTTGTTGTCCTTCATGTGATAAAGAAGATGTGTGATCTTCTCCTTTAATCCATGATCGGAGGAAGAAAAATCATGTGACGATTCAGAATGGAGTTCCTGTGAAAAGATGTGGTCAAAAATATCCGTGCACATTTCCCTCAGCAGGGCATCCTTAGTCTCGAAATGGGCATAAAAAGTGCTTCTTCCGACATTCGCCTCATCAAGAATCTCCTGAACAGTGATATTGTTAAAATGCTTCTTTTCCAGCAGCTTGTTAAATGCCTGAAAGATTGCACTCCGTGTTTTCAGCTGTCTTCGGTCCATAATCCAATCTGTACCTCCGAACAAATAGCAGGAATTGTTCAGTATCGAACATCCCTTTACTTCTGGTTGTTGTAACCAGGTCTTTGATTACCTATCATTTGATTATATCGAACACTTTGTGCATTATCAAATATTTCGTTTCGGATATGTCAGGACAGGAATGTCTGAACTGAACTGTCTGAAGAAAATTGCCAGAACGGGAGATGATCGAATGAAGTCCACCTCTGAAACCACTATGAAACACGGCATATTCCTGGCCATACTTGCAGCAGGCCTCTATGCCTTAAGCTCACCTTTTTCCAAATTGCTGCTCAGATTCATGCCTTCCACCCTGATGGCGGGCTTTCTATATATTGGAGCAGGTCTGGGTATGACCTTGATCGGACTCATTAAAAAAGCCGCCGGCAGACCGGAAACGGAATCCCGCCTTACCAGACAGGAACTGCCCTATACTGTCGCAATGATCGTGCTTGATATCGCGGCGCCTGGCTTTCCTCGCAGGATGAGCCTCTCAAAGACACCTTTTCCAGATATATTACCCGGTCGCAGTCCTTCTGAAATGCCGGAATATTTTTGAATTGCATATTTTCATCACAGTCCAACCATAATGGCATGGATGCAGCACACTCCCCGTCCGCGGGTGTGTGCTGTATCCATTTTTAATGTGCAGGAATTTTGTCCGCCCATAAAACCTATTGACAAGATAGGTAAATAGGTGTATCTTGAAAAAAATTCAGCACGTCAAAACCCGGCGGCTAAAAAAAGAAAGAAGGAATCTGTTTTGGACTGGACTTTTATCAAAGAAGTTCTGCCTTTATACCAGAAGGCGGCAATATTGACGGTGAAAATCGGCTTTGCGGGAATCATACTCTCGATCCTGATCGGGCTTGCATGCGCTGCCGTGCAGAACTACCGGATCCCGGTCATCAGTCAGCTCATTTCCGTCTACATCGAAATCAGCCGTAATACCCCCCTGCTGATCCAGCTCTTTTTTATCTATTACGGGCTTCCCAAAATAGGGATCCGGACCAACCCCGAAATCTGCGGGATCGCGGGACTGGCTTTTCTGGGCGGAAGCTACATGGCAGAGGCCTTCCGCAGCGGAATCGATGCGATAGAGCCCATCCAGATTGAGAGCGCCTACAGCCTGGGACTGGATAAAAAGCAGACTTTCATGTATGTAGTTTTTCCACAGGCATTATCCATCAGCATGCCGGCCTTCATGGCAAACGTTATTTTCCTTCTCAAAGAGACAAGTGTTTTCTCGGCAATCAGCCTCATGGACCTGATGTTTACCGCAAAAGACCTGATCGGACTGTATTACCAGACGACAGAGAGCCTGTTTCTGCTGGTAGTTTTCTATCTGCTGATCCTGCTTCCGGTTTCACTTGCCGGGAGTCTGCTCGAAAAGAAGCTCCGCTACGCCGGATTCGGAACTTGATGATTCTTTTAAAGGCAGCTCTGTAATGCCGGATCCGGAACTTAACTGTTTTTTGAAGAAAAACTCCGCTACGCCGGATTGGGGACTTGATGATCCTTTTAAAGGCAGCTCTGTAATGCCGGATCCGGAACTTAACTGTTTTTTGAAGAAAAACTCCGCTGCGCCGGATTGGGGACTTGACTGCTCTTTTTGAAAAAAGCTCCGCTATGCCGGATCTGGGACTTGATCATTCTTTTTTAGGAGGCTCCGCTATGCCGGATTTGGGACTTGAGGTTCTGTTTAAAGGAAAAAATCTTACAAGAGTGCTCGGCGGCCTGGGGGTGGCGCTGCGCATCAGTCTGATTTCGGTAATCATCAGTATATTTGCGGGTATCATCATCGGAATGCTGATGACCTGGAAAAATCCGATCAGCAGGGCGATCACGCGATGTTATCTGGAAATCGTCCGGATCATGCCCCAGATGGTTCTGCTTTTTCTGGTCTATTTCGGCACGACGAGGGTTTTCGGCTGGAATCTGTCAGGCGAATTGTCCGCTGTAATCGTCTTTTCCTTCTGGGGAACAGCGGAAATGGGTGACCTGGTCAGAGGAGCGGTCATGAGCATCCCCGCCCACCAGTACGAGAGCGCGGCCGCCCTGGGGCTCACGGGAATGCAGACCTATCGTTATATAGTACTGCCCCAGACTGTCAGGCGGCTGATCCCCCTCTCCATCAATCTGATCACCCGCATGATCAAGACGACCAGCCTGGTGCTGATGATCGGAGTCGTGGAAATTCTCAAAGTCGCGCAGCAGATCATAGAGGCAAACCGTATGAGCAGTCCGAACGCCGCCTTCGGTGTGTATCTGACGGTGTTCCTGATGTACTTCGCCGCCTGCTGGCCGATCAGCATGCTGGCAAAATACCTGGAAAAACAATGGAGGTAAGCGGAAGTTGGAAACGGTACTAACGATCAGCCACCTGAAAAAACAGTATGATGACCTGACGGTACTGAAGGATTTCAGCCTGACAGTACATGAAGGAGAAGTGATCGTTATCGTCGGTCCCAGCGGATGCGGCAAGAGCACTCTCCTTCGATGTATCAACGCGCTGGAGGAAATACAGGATGGAGAAATCCTGCTGGACGGAAATCCGATCTCAAAAAAGAGTAAGAACCTGGCAGGAATCCGTCAGAAAATCGGAATGGTCTTCCAGAGCTATGAATTGTTCCCGCACCTGAATGTTCTGGACAATATTACACTTGCACCGACCAAAGTCCAGAAGCGGTCCTTAGAGGAAGCCAGGAAAGAAGCGATGGCTCTTTTGACCCGCGTCGGGCTCGCGGACAAGGCTGAAAGCTTTCCCAGGCAGCTCTCCGGCGGCCAGAAACAGAGAGTCGCAATCGTGCGCGCCCTTTGTATGAACCCGGAGATCATGCTTTTTGATGAGGTTACGGCCGCACTGGATCCGGAGATGGTCCGGGAAGTTCTGGACGTGATTCTGGGACTGGCAAACCAGAAAAAGACCATGCTGATCGTCACCCATGAAATGCAGTTCGCAAGAGCCGTTGCGGACAGAATCATCTTTCTGGACGAAGGCGTGATCAAAGAGGAAGGAAGCCCGGAGGAATTTTTTGACGCCCCGAAAACAGAAAGGGCCCGGGAATTTCTGAGAACATTTACTTTTGAGCGCAAGCATACAGATTAAGCACCGACGGCATATGGCCGTCTAAAAAACGGCAAAAAATGCCGAAAAAACAAGACAGTCAAAGCAAATGCCGGAAAAACAAGACATTCAAAGCAAATACCGGAAAACAAGACGGCCATATCAAATACCGGAGCAGAATATAATCGGAAAAACAAAATGAAGTACTGCTGCAACACTTAATAATTTCAGGGAGGAAAACATGAAAAAGTTACGTAAACTGTCAGGTCTTATCATAGCATCCATACTGGCTGTCACGCTGGCAGCCTGCGGTTCTTCCGGATCCCCGCAGGGAGGCGCCTCTGCTCCGCAGGGAACGGATTCCGCCCAACAGGAAGCCGCTGCAGGCGTTTCCGCGGACGCTTCCACGGCAGGCGTTGCTGAACAGGCAGCTGCCCCGGATGCTGTCTACAGAACACTGGACCAGATCAAAGAGAGCGGAACCATCAATATCGGCGTCTTCTCCGACAAAAACCCCTTCGGATATGTAGATGAAAACGGCGAATACCAGGGCTATGACGTTTATTTCGCCAGACGGATCGGCGAAGATCTGGGCGTAGAGATCAATTACGTATCAACAGAAGCCGCAAACCGCGTGGAATATCTGGAGACAGGAAAAGCGGATATCATCCTGGCCAATTTCACAGTGACCGAAGAGAGAGCCGAAAAGGTCGACTTCGCGCTTCCCTACATGAATGTGGCACTTGGCGTTGTCTCTCCCGACAGCCGGGTGATCAAGGACCTGTCAGAGCTCGGTCCCGATGATCAGGTGATCGTCATCTCCGGAACGACCGCGGAGACCTACCTGATCGAGAACAACCCCGAAATCAAACTCCAGAAATACGACACCTACGCAAATGCCAAGAACGCTCTGGAAAACGGCAATGCCGTCGCCTGGGCCAATGACAACACAGAAGTAATCGCATTTGCCCTGCAGAATCCGGGCTATACCGTGGGCATCCCCTCCCTCGGAAGCCAGGACACCATCGCTCCCGCCGTCTCCAAAGGGAATGAGTCCCTGCTCAACTGGATCAACGATGAGATCAAAGCCCTTGGAGAAGAGAATTTCTTCCACAAGGACTATGAAGAGACCCTGGCGGACACCTACGGCCTGGACTATGAAGAGAGCCTGGTAGTGGAAGGCGGCGCTCCCGCCGCAGCCGGCGAGTAACCTGCCCCTTGCTCTTTTGTGATGTAAAGCCGTATAGAGATAAAAGCGAAATCGTAAAGATGTAAAAGTGAAGCCGTAAAGAGGTAGAAGCGAAGCCGTAAAGAGGTAGAAGCGAAGCCGCTAAAGAAGTAAAAGTGAAGCCGTAAAGAAGTAAAAAAATACCGCAAAAAATAAAAGTAAACAGGTTAAAAAGTAAAAAAAAGTGCCATAAAACCAGGAAGCCCTGTTCGAAGATCCCGAAGCGGGATCTTCGAACAGGGCTTTCTCTATGCTTTTTCTATATATGAAGTCTATACTCTATATATAAGGATGTAAAAGTCAAAAGTCAGGAAAAGGCTCTGAGTATCGTCAATATGCACAAACAACCGCAGGACCATTGCGCAGCTCCGAAGGAGATGTTGCGTGCCTGGTACTTGGGCGCTGGTTTTTAGCGCCCTTAGTACCGCTGCCAGGATGATACGGATTTGCTTTTACCACCTTTTGACCCCGACATCATATAAAAAAAATGCAATTTGATATGCAATATGCATCCCGGAATCCGGACACCTTTAATCCGGTTTCCGGGCGGAATAATCAGGGAATCCAGTACTATCTCCTGTCTCTTCCGGAAAAAATTACTGTATTCCCCATCTCTCGAGAATCATAGGGATGAAATAGCGCATCTGCTTGAACCACCAGGGCCAGTCGTGATTGACATCATGACCCCAGAAATCGCACCAGGCATTGATGCCCTTCTCGCGGAAGACGCTCTCGAGATATCTGAGAGAGCGGATGCCGTCTTCTTCCCATGCGCCCTGACCGACGCAGATGATGAGCTGTTTCTGATTGTACTCGTTAATATAGGGATGGTCCGCAGGCATGTTGGGCAGGAAGCATTCCGGAGAGTTGTCGTACAGGGTCTCATTCATCCAGCCCCTGAAAAAGTAACTGCTGTCATACAGACCGGACAGCGCCACGCATCCGGAGAACAGATCAGGTCTTCTCAGCACAGTGAGCAGGGCGTGATTGGCACCCAGGCTGCAGCCTGTTGTCATGGGGAGCTTGCCGCCGGTCCTCTCCAGGATGATCGGCATTGCTTCGTTCACGATATAGCGGAAATACAGCTCCTGCTTCCAGGCTCTGCGGCCGAAATCAGGATCGCCTTCCGACCAGCTTTCTTTATCAATCGTATCCACAACAAAATACTGGATCTTTCCTTCTTCAAGATAATCGCTCAGCACACGGATCATACCGAATTCTTCATAATTGTGACAGAGAGAATCCTGTGTGGGAAATGCCAGGAAAGGAACACCGCCGTGGCCGTAAACCATGATGTGCATATCTCTGTTCAGGCACTCACTGTAATGTGTGATTTCTTCTTTGTACATTCATTATCTCCTTTCAGAAGAGTTATTCTTTTTTACGCAATACAGCTGATTATAATGGATTATTACCCATGTGACAACTCTTCCGTAAGAACATTCCCGGCATTTTTTATCATGCAGCGGGCAGCCTTAACTGCCTCAAAAAGGAACAAGGTATGTTCAGCCTGACGCATTAATCATCAGTCCTCTCCCTTGGTGCTGATATACTCAAACTCATCCATATACGGGTACTCTCTGGCGTCTTTGTCCATACTGTGTTTCTTGCCCTTGTATTCCCTCTCGATCTCCGGAACAGGCTTACCCCTCAGATTCGAGAGGCGTCTGATGAATTCCCAATCCTTTGGCGTCCCTATATAATCAGGTACTTCCCGCGAAGCTCTTTTGGGCGCGGCGTCGAAGCACTTGCATTTCCAGACACAAGCCCTGTAAAATTCCTCATCCGACAAAAAGACCGGCTGCTCCTCCCGCTCCACATAGCGTCCCCTGACCAGCCCGGGTTTCACTTTGCCTGTCACTCTGCGGTTTCGGGCATCAAAGACTTCCCTGGTCCGCAGATTGGCCCAGCGCCAGTTTTTATCCCAGGGTTTGCTGTAATATTTTTCAGCGTAGTGCTCATAATACTGCAGGACCAGATCCCACTTGGGCTCCCGCTGCTTTTGTCCCTCGAGCCATGTCATACGCGGTGTCAGTCCAGCTTTCTCAAGAAGGGCCTTACAGGTATCCCGTAGCTCTTTTCTCTCTTCAGGATCCTTCGGCATCTTAAAATCAACCACCGGAATCTCCGCGATTTCCGCGAACTCTCTCGCCAATATTCTGACCAGAGCGGTGTCTTTTTCGCCGTTGTCGAAATCCATTACCAGAAAGCTGCGCTCAATCGCGTCGGACCGCTCCGCGGACCACAGCCTTCCGTCTGTGATGAATTCGTCATACCACACGCGAAAGCCCATCCGGTTCAGAATCTCGACGAATTCAAAAGCCTCCCTTAAGTCTGCAGGGGAGTAGTTCAGGTAAATATAGGGCTCTTCTCCCTTATAAGGCGAATACAGGCATTCTTCTTCCTTCATTCTGATCCCGACCCCGTCCAGGGCTTCCATCAGGCCGATCCTGCTGCCGGCGCCCGCCTTCTCCCGGATTTCGTGCATTGCGCCTTCAGGCACCTTTGCCTGATAGACAGACCGCAGATCCATGAGCGCATAGCCAAGCAGATTAAGGCCTTCCCATTGCTCCGGGTCCTGGCACTCTGGTTGATCCAGACTCAGGCCGATGCCGAATTCTTCATCGTCAGGGTCGCAATAGACCAGCATTTCCTCCCCGGTTCTGAGCAGCTCCGCGATGTATGCCGGATTATGATCAAATTTTCCCTTTAATCCGCGGGCAAGAATGATGCTGCGCTGCCCCTTCCAGATATTCTCGTCAAATCCTTTTACGGTCCTGCCGATGCGCCGGATCACGTTATTATTCCATTCATTAAAGATCTTCCACGCCGTCTCCCGATCTCCGAACAGGCTTGCCCTGCAGAACATGAGATACTGTGTCATGGAAGAAAAATCCAGATATTCCACCCTGAAGCTCTCCGGGTAATCATTGCTGAAGAATCCGTGCTCCTTAAATTTGTCTCCAAAAAGAATCATCTGTGTGAAAACACCTCCCCTGTTCAAAGATTTTCTTTTCAAAGTGCTGTTGTCAAAGTGCTGCTGTCAAAGAAACGGTCAATACAGTTCTTTCAGTACCAGCACGGTAATCCCGGGGTTGTCTCCCGGCATGATCCGTTTTACCTTCGGGTCATATCGATACCAGTCGTAAATCATGGACCTGAGACTTGTGCCCCGGTTATAGCCATGGACCAGCTGCAGATGATAGGTCGCCGGCCCTGCGGACGCAATGGCTTTATCAATGACTTTGACCGCCTCCTCCTGCCGCAGGCCGTGCAGATCGATCTTTACAAAAGCTTCGCTCAAAATGGCTCACCTCCCTGAAAGTCCCTTTATTCCTTAGACCCTTAGTCCTTTGGTACCTTTTCCCCCGCCAGGCTTTCCAGGAAGGCTCTGGCCTCTGCAGCTCCGCCGCACGCCCGGAAGCTCTCGGAGATTCTGCAGGCACTTTCTTTATAGGCAGGTTCATGCAGGACCTTTTTTAAGGCCTGTAGAATATCCTCCTCTGTAATGGACTGCAGGCTGGTTCCGGCACCCAGCTCCTCTGCCCGCTTTGCCACGGCCCCCTGCTCCGGTGTCTGCGGGAACAGGACCAGCGGAACCTGAAAGTACAATCCTTCTGAAGCGGAATTCATGCCGCAGTGTGTGATAAAAGCATCCGCTATGGATAAGGCCGCCATCTGATCAACAGACTCATAAACCTGGATATTCCCGGGCAGATCGTCGAAATGTTCTGTATTCGTACCCATGGAAATGATGACCTGCCAGTCTGTCTGCCCCAGGGCATGAATGCAGTTCCGGTAGAAATCCCTGTTCTGATTGATTGTACCCATGGAGATATACACGGTCTTTTCCGCTGTTTTCTCAAAGGGCTTCGTGATCGGTCTGATCGAAGGCCCTATGAAATGATACCGGTCGGAAAAAGTGTCGGAGCAGGGCTGAAAGTATTTTGATGTATAAACGATGGTATTTGTTTCATTGTCATTCTGAACAATATCCAGTATCCCCTTTACCGGATACCCTTTTTCCTGCAGACGCCGGATCTGTTTATGAATCTTCGGCATGGTAAGGAGCATCTTTGCGATATCCCACGGCGTTTCCTTCATATACCTTGCGGAGTGCTGATTAAAGGCAAAAGTCGTGGTTGAGGATACATAGGGAAGTCCGTGCTTCATGGCCACCAGCTTTCCCCAGAAGGCAACCGAATCGGATACAACAAGATCGGGTTTTATCTCTCCGACTTTCTCCGTCGTCATCTCATCAAGCGCAAGGGTAGAAGAGACAAGCAGTTCCGTCGCAAATGCCTTGTCCTTGCCGACCCGGTCCGCATTCCCCTTGTCCTCCATATCAAAATCGTATCCGTCACATCCTATAAAGACAGCACCCGCCTGCTCAATCTCTTCCCGAAACATCTCAAAAGAAAAATAATAGACCTTATGCCCTGCAGCAGTCAGTTCTTTCACAACACCGAGCGTCGGATTGGTATGACCGTGCGCCGGAATACAAAACCATGCAATCTTCATTTATCCCCTCCCCGTCATGCATCCACTTCAGCACCATGCTGTTCACCCAGATCGCGTAATGGACGCTGTCCTTGTAATTGTTCAGATTCCCGGTTATATCCGTTCTACTGTTAAAAGAGAACAGATGAATGTTTTTGTGAGGTATTATAAGCTCGGTTATATACGCCTCAGCCTCAAGCATTTTGCAGAGGTTTCCCTCGGTTTTCCAATTATTCCATGCCACCAGACTGTCCGGATTCAAGACTCGCCCACGAGTCTTGCGCGCGTATCCCCTGATCTGAAGTCACGGGTATTGCGCGATGAAGAATAAAGAGATACCGATTCTGCGCCGGAGCAAAGTACTCTGACTTCCGGACTGCTCCATTTTAATTCAGGAAACGCGCGCCGGCATCGCTTGCAGAATCTATTGTACCCATTGTATCATAGCCGGGATTTTATAACTGCTTCTGCTTCTAATTTCCCTGTTGTAATTATGTCTCTCCGTGATGTCTCTCTATAATTCGACTGCTGACCAACCGCTATATTTCCTGCTGCCGAAATCCCGCAGCTGCCCTGAGCCTTAAAAAGCTAAAAATCCCCGGGATATCTGAAAAAGCCTGGCAAAAGTCATCTGATAATATGGTATTATTATAAGGGTATAGCTCTTTCCGCGCGCGGCACATATGGAAAGAAAATGCCGCCGTCCGGTGAGGGGCTTTATTTTCTTCACAAACAGAATGCCGTATTTTGCGGGTTCTTGAGCTATTCAGTGGATTGATTTTTAGTTTAACTGCTAAAGGAGGGAGGTATGAAAAAAGCATCATTGCTGTGCTCGGCTGTTCTGATACTCTGTCTGGTGGCAACAGCCTGTTCCTCTCAGGGCAGCAGCCCGGGGGGTAACAATTCAAACGGCAACGCCGTAACGGAAAGCGTTGACCAGGGAACCACGCCGAACAAGACCGAGGCAGATTCCGCAGTTACGGCGGATACTGCGGAGGAGAGCGCTTCGGAGGACAGCGCTTCGCAGGCCGGGTCCAGCGAGGGGTCCTTCAGAACTTTATCAAGAGGTTTTTATGAAAACAGCCGCGGCTGGACAGTCCGGTTTGAACCTTCATTGTTTAAGGTTGAGGAAAACGGAGATGATGTAAAATTCATTTACACCGGAGAAGCTGTCGGCGAAAACCTGGTCGAAATCCGCTATGTTCCTGGCGGAAACCCTCAGGAAGTACTTGAGGAAGAGCTGAAGAAGCTGGAGGAAATGGTCGCAGGGTCCGATGGCGAAGACGACGAGGATGAAGGCGGGGAGAATGCGGCATCAGGCGATACCTCTGAAGAGATCGCTGCGGAAGGTCTGACAGCCGCCGCGGAAACTGCCGCGGAAAATCCGACAGCCGCCGCGGAAACTGCCGCGGAAAATCTGACAGCTGCCGCGGAAACCGCCGCGGAAGATCTGACAGCCGCCGCGGAAACCGCCGCGGAAGATCCGACGGCCGCTGCTGCGGCAGAAGAACCGGAGGAAGAGGAGGAAGAAGAGGGTGATATCTCCATCGTACGGGATGAGGGATATTTTATTGATGATACCTGGTGTTTTACTGCCACGGTCGATTACTCCGATGACGAGCGCGATGTGACAGAAGTTTTTCAGTCAGCGGAGTACAACGACGGCGTCCTGCTCACAAAGCTTAAACAGGGCGTAACGGACGAAAATATTCTCGAGGGCTTTATGGGCGATGCCCTGTGGGATCTGGTGGAGACACTTTCCGCCTATCGATATGAACCGCAGACGCAGTTTGCGGATGTCCCCGGTACTTATACCAGAGAAAGAGGCAGTGAAAACGCCGTGGACACAATCATCCTGAGACCCGACCATTTGGGTTCACTCATCTTCCAGGACAGGATCCCTGTCTATTGGGGCAGCTCTGTCCTGACAGAAAAAAACGCGGAGCGCTCGTACGAGTACACTCTGGATGGAGATACCCTGATCCTCAATTATGACGGAGAAGAACTCACATTCAAAAAGTCCGAGGAGCAGACAGCGGAAGAAAATCCCTACACTGATCCGGATTATGTAGCTGAATTGAACAAAACGATAAACACCTTTTACAATGACGGCTCCGGCAAAATCGGTCGTGTGCACAAGATGCAGGCCTTCATTATGGAACTCGCCCTCCACGCAAAAACACAGAATCCCAATTTCAAGGTGATCATCCAGAATGCCGCAATCCTGGGATACAACGACGGGAAAATTGAAAACGGCGAGCAGCATTTCATGAAGGATCTTGTCGACGGCTACAGTGTGGAAGGAGTTGTTGGAAAGGGCACGTCTCTTGAACCCGGCTATTTCCAGGAGCCCTACGTCGACCAGGCCAAGAGAGGAAAATTTGTCTCCGACACCACTGCCGTCCGCACGGAGGAGCAGCTGAACAACTATCTTGCACGCGCAGACGCATGGGGCATAGCTCCCTTCCCCAAAGTCGGAGGGGAACTGGCTCAGGAGCTTTTCCCGGGATGGCGCTGGGCGGACAACGGAGATTACTTCTGGGTGGAAGATCCGAATACTCTGGGAATTGCGGACCGCATGGACGGAAAGCGCGATGTGCTGAAGCTTTCAGACGCGAAAAATTTCCTCTATAACATCAACGGGCGCCCCTATGACAACTGGGCAGACTGGGACAAAGAAGAGGAAGCCTTCGAGAAGGGAGACGGCGACAGGACCAGAATCACTGATTCCTACGCCTGCGGACTTCTGGTTCCCTCCGAAGATGGAAAATACACCCCTGTAGGCGAGGAAGACGATGAGACCCTCGCCGACGCGATTGCCAAATATGGCGAATCCTGGGACTGGTGGTGGAGAAAAGAAGGACTTGACGAGAACAGCGGCCGCGAGGCCTGGCTGGAAGCTCTCCGGAATTCCGACTACGACGTGATCTATATAGATTCCTTCTACAATCACAGAGCCCGCCCTGAAGACCAGACTCCTCTTACAAAGGAAGAGGTCGAGAGCCTGAAGACCAAACCGGACGGTGGAAGACGTCAGGTCATCTCCTATCTGGCGATCGGTACTGCAGAGCAGAACCGCTGGTATTGCCAGGATGACTGGATCTGGATCGATCCGAAGAACAAGAACTCCACTTACAGCATGAAGTGCGGAAAGGTCAAGGACAGGGGCAATGACACCCTCTATATCCCGTTTGTTGACACTGCTGCCGCAAAAGAATCCGGAAATCTGACAGAGCCTCCCGTATGGCTGGCTTTCGACTATGGCGATGAATATCCGGAGGAAGCTGTCGTGCAGTGGTGGCATGAAGACTGGCGCAATATCATCATAAACGGCGGCGGCAAATATGCACATAAAACAACGGGCGATAACACTTCTTCGCTCGACAGAATTCTGGAGCAGGGCTTTGACGGCGTCTATCTGGACAACGCGGATTCCTGTGTCAATCCCGAGTGGGACGCTTTTGAAGCATACTGGAATGACCGCGGAGGCATTCCTGTGTCTGACTGATCATCACGGATACCTGCCGGATTTCCTTCAGACTTGATTTCTGCAGGATTCTTGCAGGAGATTCCTCCAGGCTTGATTTCTGCAGGATTCTTGCAGGATTTCCTTCAGGCTTGATTTCTGCAGGATTCTTGCAGGATTATAGAAAGAAAGTACCGAAAAAAACAGTACCTGCCCGCGTTTCTTTTGCGGGCAGGTACTGTTTTCTGTTTTTCCTGAGTTCAAGTCCTGCGCACATCCCCCACGATCGGATGTCAGGGTATGCTTAACAATACTTCCTGCTGCATGATTTTGTATAAAAACAATTGTAAAATGCAAATACTGCATTATGCTATACATATACCTCAATGAAAACTGACTCCCTGCAAGAGAAAATGCGAGCCATATTCTTACTTTGGAAGGATATGGCTGAGTTATTGTCCCTTCTAATCCACGGATAACCATTCACATATAGCTCTGTATCCCAAACAAAGAAAACACAGCAATCTTACACCCGCCGGCTATACCCGGCATACACAGGAATGTATGGTCTCTCCCATGAATAAATTCGGCAATTTCGTTACCAACGAATACCTTCAGCTTTTTTTGATGATCCCCGTGTTTCTGGGCGCTCTCTATGTCGCCATACGTATTACCGGCGCCGGCATGGACATTCGCAGTCTGCTCCGCTCCCGTCCGCGGCTCATCATGTGCATGGTGCTCACTGTAGCCGGCGCGGCCTGCCTTGGGTATATGTTCCTCAGCCATCTGGAGCTTCAAGTCAAAAATGCTCCTGTCAATCGCGTCCTGGTCTGGATCTCGGGCTCTTATGTCGCATTCTTTATATACTTTCTGCTGTTACTGCTTGTATCGGATCTCTTCTGTTTCCTGCTGCGAAATTCAGGGCACAATGATATCCTGTCCAGTCTTTTTATGGTTTTTTCCGTCGGAATCGCCATTTTTCTGACAATCTGCGGTGTAGTCCATGCCAGAAATGTCCGGGCTGTACATTATGACCTCTCCCCGGAAGGGAGGCTGTCCGCGCCGCTGCGCCTGGTGGAGGTGAGTGATCTCCATATGGGATCAGTTATCGGCACTGCACATGTACAGCGTGTGGTAGACGCTGTAAACGCAAGTCATCCGGATCTCGTGGTTTTCCTCGGCGATCAGTTCAACCGCACAAGCGCAGTAGATGTCGTCGAAGCAGAGGAAATTTTCAAGGTCCTGTCTCAAATCAAGGCGCCGCTTGGAGCCTATGCGGTGCTCGGCAATCATGACCCGGACCTCAATACGGACATCTATCAGCAGTATCTCTCGGAGAGCGGAATCACCGCCCTGGACAACGGCGTTCTGGAGATCATTCCCGGCAGTGCGGGGCAGCAGGCGGAGATCCGCACTCTGGTCAGTGCCTCGTCGGACGGCTCGCAGTCCTATGTCAACCCGGAAACACCGGCCGCAGGTGCCCTCCTTCTGGCCGGGCGTACCAAACTTCCAGGGGATGAAGAACGCGTTCCCCTGGCGGAGCTCCTGGATCGGGCAGGCATCAGGGCCGGATCCGGCGGCAGTGACGGCGATGCTTCCGACGAGAGTTCTTCTGCCCCTCTGCCGGGTCCTTCCTCCTCCGATCTCACCCAGCCCGATTATTATCTCCTGGTGTTGGACCACGACCCTAACGGGATCACGGAAGCCACAGCATGTGACGCAGATCTGGTACTTGCAGGCCATACGCACCGCGGACAGTTCTTCCCAACCTCTCTGCTGACGCAGTTCTCGTACGAGAAGGGATACTTCTACGGAATGGCTCAGACCGTAAATCAGCTCACCGGTCACATCACGACCAGCATTGTCTCATCCGGCGCGGGTTATTTCCAGACCCCGATCCGCATCGGCACGGACAGCGAGATTGTGGTCGTTGATCTAAGAAAGCCGTGAGCATCAGACTGACCAGATGCTCACGGCTCCCTACTTAGTTACTGATTATTTATTCTTCATCGCGCAATATCCGTGACTTCCGTCGTGGGATACGCGGGCAAAACTCGCGAGCGGGTCTTGCTCCTGCATCGCGTAAAACTCCCTTAGCGAGCCCTGGAAACCGGATCCTGCCGACATCGCGGAATCAGGAATCATGATAGATCACATCAGTTTCCTGAACATCTCCTCGAACTGCTCCAGGCTGGCAGGTATGGGGTTGCCCGGTGCGCAGGCATCTGCCGCGGCAGTCCTCCCGGATTTCATTATAGCAAAAACAGGGCGCGAATTATGTTAAATAAAAGAAAATCACAGAATCTTCCCCTTATGTATGCCGAGCATCCCCGGCATTACCATCTGTTCGTGATCTGTATCATTTTGCATCACTTTATTTCATGTCTGCGTCATTATAGTAATCATCCGGATAATTTTCCACATCCCCTGCAGAATCTAAAATCGCTCTTCTGAAATCGCTCTTCTGGCATGATCACAGCAGAGGCGCGACCAGCCTCAGGACCAGCTGGACCAGACTCCTGCCCTGTGATATGTCGTCCCTGTACAGCTGTGTGACTTCACGGCATACAGGGAATGTGCGTTCAAAGTCTTCTTTGATGTCGGTCACGACTTTCACACGGGCCATCATGCAGCCGTTTTCGAAATGGTGATACAGGCTCCGGTAGTCAAAATTGATCGTTCCGCAGGTAGCAACAACATCGTCCGACACACACATTTTGGCATGGCAGAAACCCGGCGTGTATTCATAGATCCTCACACCATTTTTGACCAGATTTCCGTAGAAGGACCGTGTAATCTTATAAATCAGTTTCTTGTCCGGGATACCGGGGGTGATGATCCTGACATCAACCCCCCGCTTCGCCGCAAGAGCAAGAGTATGCGTCATTTCATCCGTGATGATCAGGTAGGGGGTCATGATGTACAGGTAGTCCTTGGCGCTCTCCGCGATGCTGGCATAGACATCCTCACCCACATGGATGTCATCCATAGGGCTGTCCGCATAGGGCTGTACAAACCCGTTTTCCGAAGAGGAATACTCCACATCCGGGAAAAACTTCGCAAAAGCAGTGTCGTCGGCATCCTCATCCTTCACGGCATTCCACATCTCGAGAAAAGCCAGGGTCAGCGCCCGTACCGCCTGCCCCTCAAGCCGGACTCCGGTGTCTTTCCAATGACCGTACGGATGCGTCACATTAAAATATTCATTCGCCATGTTATAGCCGCCCGTAAATCCCACGCGTCCGTCAATCACCGTAATCTTGCGGTGATCGCGGTTGTTGAGAAACAGATTGACAAAGGGTGAGACAGGGTTAAAGTCACGACAGGCGATTCCGACGCTCTCAAGTTTCTTGACAAAGTCCGTCGTGATGAATCCGATGCTGCCCATATCGTCATAGAACACACGGACATCAACGCCCTCTTTGACTTTTTCCTCCAGAATTTCCTGAATGCCGTGCCAGCTTTCCGCATCCTCGATCGCGTGATATTCCATGAAGATAAACTTCCTGGCCTTTTTCAGATCTTCCTTCTGGGCGGCAAGTCCGTCTGCCGCGTCGTTATAAAACACGACGTCTGTATTCCTGAAGACAGGATACCCGGCATATTCCCTGAGGTAGGAAGAGATATTATAGACGCCCCGGTTCCATTCGCGCAGATCCTCAGTAGCTTCCGGGTCCTGCTTCAAAAAAGGAAAAAGCCGTCTGTCTGCTTCTTCATATCGTTTCCTCATATGCCTGGTGGAACCGTTGAGTCCGATAAACAAATACAAAGAGACACCCAGCAGCGGAGCCGCCATGATCAGTATGATCCAGGGCATCTTAATCGAGCTGCTTCTTTCCTGGCTGCACAGAGCAAGGACGATAATCACTGCAAGGAGGTGATAAACAACAGAGAAAGTTCCGGCGTATTTTCCCAGCCAAGAATGCAGCGAGATAGCTAAAAAAGCTATTTCAATGATAAGTGCGATTCCCGCAAATATCAGTCTCTTCGTACCGTTGCGGACATCCGCCTTCTTTTCCATTGTTGTTTCTTTTTTCATGTCATTTCTCCCTGAATAACAGTTCCCAGTGTCAGCAGCTCCGATGTATTCTTTTTTGCCTCTTCCCGGGCATATTCCAAAGCCTGTTTTAAGCCTCTTTTTCCCCTTCTGCAGGTTCCTCAGACTGCTTTAAGGCTCTTTTTTCTCTTCTGCAGGTTCCCCAGCCTGCTTTTCAGGTAATTGTTTACTGCTTTCAACTTATCTCTCCTTTATCACAATGGTTGGAGACCGGGGCCCCGAATACAATTTTTCCATTCCGTCAAAGGGTTTATTCACGCAGAAGTTATGTTCAAACACACCCCTTCCGCAGAGCCGGGACTCAAAGCATCCCACACCGTTATGATAACATATCCCCGGGAAAATTAGGGCAAATGAACAAATAAGTACGTTCAAATTGTCAACATATCCCCGAACAAATCAGGGCAAATGAGCAAATAAGTACGTTCAAATTGTCAACATATCCCCGAACAAATCAGGGCAAATGAACAAATCAAATCAGGGCAAATCGGGGGCGGTTCTTTCGCGTCTGTCCTGCGCGTTTTTCCGCGTTTTCCGCACAAAAGGTCTGTCCCGCGCGTTTTTCCGCGTTCTAATGTTTCTTCCCCCGGATATATGGGTTTGTGAAAAATGCGGCCACCAGATACAGGGCCATCACGCACCAGATCAGCGGTTCGCACAATATGACAGCCCTGTACCCCATCTGAGGCACGAGCAGCCAGGCGAAGAGGCATTTTCCGGCAAGTTCAATGAAGCTTGAGAAGACAGGTGTAAATTTGGCGCCCAGTCCCTGCAGTGCGTGTCTGGTCTGGTGCAGCACGCCCAGCACGCCGAAAAACAATGCAGCAAACCGGACATAGGCGACAACATTCCCAATCAGTTCCGGATTTTCAGAACCGGAAATCAGGACAGCCAGCTCGTCCGCAAACAGGAAGAGTATAATGATCGCTGCCCCGCAGCAGATCAGATCGTAGACGTAGGATTCCCTGACCCCGCGGATGATCCTCTCTCTCTGTCCCGCTCCTTTATTCTGCGAGACGAAAGTTGAGATCGCCATTCCCATTGCCGTATACGGCAGTATACACAGCATAAACAGTTTTCTGGCTGTCGTATGGCCTGCAATCACGGTCGCCCCCAGGCTATTGATGCCGGACTGCAGGATCACGGAACCAATGTTAATGACTGATCCCATAAAGGCCATGGCAAATCCCTGCCCGGCCAGTTCCAGATACAGCTTCTTATCACAGTGAAAATCTTCCCGGCGCGGAATCAGTATCCGCGCTCTTTTCACAATATAGACGGCACAGAGCACAGCGCTGACCCCCTGCGCTATAACTGTCGCAGACGCAGCGCCCCGCACCCCCATCCCGGCACCTGCCACCAGGGAAACATCAAGAATGATATTCAGGACAGAAGAAATGATCAGGAAGACCAGCGTCATCGCGGAATTACCGATCGCGCGCAGCAGCGATGACAAAAGGTTGTAGGCGAACATCACTGCGATCCCCCCGCCTATGATCCTGATGTATGCCAACGCCTCTGCGTAAATTGACTCCGGTGTCCCCAGAATCCGCAGGAGCGGTCCCAATCCCAGCAGGGACGTGACCGTCAACACCGCAATCGTTCCGGCTCCGATCACTAAAGATCCGGCTGCGGACTTGCGCAGTCTGCTCTCGTCGCCGGCTCCGTATGCTCTGGACACAACTATACAGAGGCCGTTTCCCAGCGCCTGGGCAAACCCAGAAAGTGCCCAACAATTGCAGTATCCGCAGTATTGTAGAGCTGCTGAAATATATACGATATCAGGATCGGCAGCATGAAAATAAAAAGATTTTTCATAATCGGGCCGCCGATCAGGTCGACCTGTCTGTTCCATTTCTTTAGCTTCTTTAGCATCTTATTTTTCCAACAGCCCCTCAGCCGGGCGAAGCCCCCATCAAATTGGATTTTCCTCTATGACACATATGACACATAGATCAATACCCTTACTCAGCTAATTCTAATACATTACACGGGCCGTGTCATAAAATTAACTCAGGTATGATTCTTTCGATTCTTTTGTGTCTGTCCCCTGTTTTCAGATTCGCCTGTTCGAACGGCAGATTCGGGCAGCTGGCCTGTTCCCGGGGGCAGCCCTTTCGTTTCCGTCCCCCTGTCCATGTCTTCATGCAAAAAGCCGCCATCCCCAAACTGATATGCTCAGGGATGACGGCTTATTTCTTCCTCTCAACTATTCTGTTTCCTGGCCTGTTATGACGTTACGGACTATTCCTCTGACTGAAGAGTTCTGCTGCTGCGGTCAGTTCCGTGATATAGATGTCGGACGCTCTTTTGAGGCCGTCCTGATCGGGTTCCCCCTTACATTCAGCGACTCCTGCCGTGCGATATCCGGCAGCCGCAGCTGTCTTAAGAGCGTAAAGGGAATCCTCAAATACCAGAGTCTCTTCCGGCTCAGTGCCCATGTGAGCCGCCGCTGCGTTATAGATATCCGGGAAATGCTTGCTCTTTCCTATTTCCGAGTTGGTAAAGATCCTGTCTATGTACCTGATCAGACCGTTTCTTTCCAGTGCTCGTTCTATGAGCTCACGCGGGCTCGAGGTAGCCGCCGTGATGCTTATGCCTGCGTCGCTGACCGCGCTGAGCAGCTGCTGTGCGCCCGGCTTTGCCTTGACTTCATAGAAATAGTAGTCACGCAGCATATCCTGCAGACCCCCGTAAATCTCTTCCGTCGTCTCCGGGACGCAATAGCGTTCCTTCAGGTAGGCGGCTCCCTGCTCCATGCTCATGGAGAAGAGTATGTCCGCAAGCCCCTGCTCCGGTTCTTTGCCGATGCTGACCAGATATCTCGCCCCCAGATCCGTCCATATTTCCAGGGAGTCCAGGAGCACTCCGTCAATGTCAAATATTACGCCTTTAATATTTCGTATGAAACTCATCATGCTCTGACCATTTCCCGGGTGATTATCTTCAGTGATGCGGTGGCTTTATAGATGTCCTTCTGACCGTAGATGGCGCTTATCACAGCAATGCCGCAGATACCGCTCCCTGCAAGCTGAGGTATGTTTTCCGAAGTGATGCCGCCGATGGCAACGACCGGGATCGAGACTGCTTCACAGATAGCTTTGAGTGTTTCGAAGGAAACGTCATCCGCATCATCCTTCGATCCGGTCGGAAAGACAGCTCCCACACCCAGATAATCCGCGCCGCGCTTCTCCGCGAGGACGGCCTGCTCCACCGTCTGGGCGGATACGCCCAGTATCTTGTCCGGTCCGATGAGCGCGCGCACATCGCCGGCTTCCATGTCGCTTTGCCCCACATGCACCCCGTCAGCATCCATCCTGACCGCAATGTCCACATTGTCATTGATCACGAAGGGAACACCGTATTCCCTGGCCATGTCCCGGAGACGGACCGCCTCCCGGAAGAAGGTCTCATCATCGAGGTCCTTTTCCCGCAGCTGCAGGAAGGTCACGCCTCCGTCCAGGCTTTCGCGCACCACGTCATACAGGGTGCGGTCTCCCAGCCAGTGACGGTCTGTAACTGCGTAAAGGAGCAGCGATTCCGCAAGTTTATCTCTCATTTCTGTTTTCATCTGCTGCCTCTCTCCTTTATCGAATCTCGTATTTCGCTCCGGCATCCAGTGCCGCGCCGTCCATGTTATAGATCGCGTCTATTATGCGGTTCCTGTAAGTCGAGTTGCCGTCGCCTTCCTGCATCCTGCTCCAGCCGATCTCTCCGGCAAGTCCCATTGTGCAGACAGCTGCCGCGGCAGCTTCAAGAGGTGTATCCGGATTGGCGGCCAGGAAGGCTGTCATCATTCCCGACAGCTGGCATCCTGTGCCGGTGATCCTGCCCATTTCAGGTCTTCCGTTCCGAATGACATAGCATCTGTCAGCGTCAGCCACAAGGTCGATTGCTCCTGTTATGGCGATGATGGCGCCTGTCCTGGCTGCAAGTTCCTTTGCGAATTTCACAGCGCCGTCAAGCGAATCCTCTGTTACAGCATCCGCAACGTCCGCGTCAACGCCCTTGGTAGTGCCGTTGCCCAGAGCAAGCGTCTTGATCTCGGAGATATTTCCACGGATGGCAGTAAATCTGATCTCGTCCATGAGCCCCACAGCAGTATTGGTGCGGAGGGCTGACGCTCCCGCGCCCACAGGATCGAGCAGGACAACATGACCCAGCGCAGCTGCCCTGCGGCCGGCGCGGTACATGCCCTCTATGCTGCTCTTGTTCAAAGTACCGATGTTAATGTTGAGGCCTCCGCAAATGGTCGTGATGTCTTCCACATCATCCGGCTCGTCCGACATGATCGGACTTCCCCCGCAGGCAAGCAGGACATTGGCCACATCATTGACGGTCACGTAGTTAGTGATATTGTGGACCAGCGGTACAGTTTTTCTTACATTCTCAATACAATTACCCAGCATTTCTACCTCCTGAAAGAAAAAAGCAGATATGCCAATAGGTCATATCTGCCTGAAATCCTGCATATAAAAAGCAGCAGCATATTTCCCTACGTTGGCATTATCCAAATCAGGTTATGGGTCCGGGACATACCTCCCGTTCTCAGCCTGCCTGCGCAAGCTCCCCTTAAATTGTCTACACAATACCACAACTAAGAGAATTGTGCAATCCTCCCCGGGTGAATGATTCTGCCGCCGAAAAAACCCGGTTAATTGGTGTGCTATACTGGCACAGAAATCTCAACAGACTGACTGGACTGACTGTAAAGGCCGCTCCGGCAGACTCTTACAGCCGAAAGGAATTAAAGTTATGTATGACTCTCAAAAGAAACAGGACTTTCAATTGGTGATTGTTATTCTGAGGATTCTTGCTGTCGCATATTTTTTTGGAAATCTGGTATTCAGGATATTCAGGGATACCGATTTTTTACTGACAGCGATTCTGATTATGATCATCGCTGTCATAAAGCGAAAAGACAAAACCAACCTGCTTTTATCAATCATAGTTTCGGCAGGACTTGTCTTTAATTTCATTGCGGGGAATTATTTGCCGGAATCATTTCTTTTCGAAGCTAATCGTGATCTGACTTTTTTCGGCCAGATGACCAATGTCGTTTGGGTACTGTCCCTATATACAGGAACATTTTTACTCGCATTCCGGGAACTGGTGATTGCTTCTAAAGAAAATGGCAAAAATGGAAGGATTGTCAGAATTATTGGATATATCCTTTTAGGACTGTCCACAATAGTGGCAACACAAATTCTGGGTTTCATTTTATGGATGACAGTCACGAATTATTATCCGTAATCTCTTAAGAGACAGGGGACGGTTCTCTGTCTCCTTTTATTCATTTAGGGGACGGTTCTCTGTCTCCTTTTTTTATTGATATCGGGTTACAGCATGCTGATCCATACCAGATGCCGGCCAGATATTGTACCTTGATTTTTGTCACCATTTTTATTACCGTACAAATAGGAACAGCTCAGCGTTTTTATGTTTGTGAACGCCAGGTCGCGCATAAGGATAACTCGCTGATTCTGAGGATCAAGGACGACTGCGTTCCTTTTAATCCCGCCGAAAGGAGAGACATAGTCAATCCGGAGGATATTTCCAAAAACACCAGTATCAGAATGATCTATTCTATGGCTGAACGTGTACAGTATCAAAATATACTCGGATTGAATGTTTTAACTATCCGTGTGTAAAAAGCATCATTGATCCTGCCGGCGTATGCGCTCTGCTCTCCATCTGTTTTCAGACATGAACCCGGTCTCTTTCTCTTATACCGGTTCATTACTCCGGCTCAAAGGCAGTGTCCTTCCGGATCGAACCCAAGGGGCCATCCCCTTGTCTTCCCTGTCAGGGACCGTCCCCTTATCCTGCCCTTGTCCTGTCTACATATCGAAACGCTTTGTCTACATCTCGAATTGCTTTGCCTACATCCCGAATCGCTTTGTCTACATCCCGAATCGCTTTGCCTACATCTCGAAGCGCTTTGCCTACATCTCGAAGCGCTTTAATACCCAGGGAAAGATGAATGACACGTAAAACATCTGCAAATAACATGAAACAAAGGTGCCGGGCACACCGGAAATCCCGTTTTTAATTAAAGGCACGAATATCAGGCTGACAACATAATAAGTCAACAGTCCGACTATAAGCCGCGTTATTCTTTTCATCATGGAAATATTGGTAGAAAACTGAACAAACCGTCTTTCCAGGATCCATCCGGTCAGAAACGCGATGCTCCAGCTGACGCCCTTAAAGGTGTCATTTGCCATCTTTGCCCCTTCCACCAGCACTCTTCCGGCCGCGTCTGTGTCTGTAGGATAGGGTTTGACTGCGGCGTATATCGCCACAAGGATCGCGATCCCGACACCGATACAGACTACCAGAAGATCCTTTTCAGGATGGATCTTTACCCATTGCATCAGCTTTATGGTCAGACACATGACCAGGATTCCGGCCACGGCACCAACCAGAACATCCTGCGGTGTATGCACACCCAGATAATTACGGCTGAATCCCACGAGCAGGACGAGGAGGCCCAGCACGATGCGCAGCACCCGGGGAATATCCCTGCGAACCGCCCCGCCGCCGTATAGGGTCGCCGCGTTCATCGTATGCCCGCTGGGAAACGAATAACCTGTTGCCGTGGTGATGGAATCGCCGTAGGGCAAAACCCGCGCGTCCCTGATCCACGGTCGATAGGCGCAGACCGTCACCTTCAACATACCATTGACCAGCCTGTTGCCGCTCCAGCCCATCAGAAAATAAGTGCCAAAATCCTTGCTGACACACCAATAAAGTAAGGCCATGATGACGATCGCCGTGTTCGTTTCACCCAGCCAGGTCATCTTTGAAAGGAAAGCAGCCAAAAACGCACCTGTACCGTTTCTAAAATCCTGTAGAGCCAGGAGAATGTTGATGTCCATATTCTTCCTCCTTTTGGACAGCCAATATAACCCTTTTTGAGGACAACAGCTTCAATCCCTTTTTTAACAGCATATTTACTCTTTTTTGGGACAAAAGCTTCAATCCTTTTTTAACAGCATATTTACTCTTTTTGTGGGAAAGCAAATTCAATCCTTTTTCTTGGACAAAAGATCCGAAATCTTATTGACGAGAACACCGACGACAATGGCGCCGATAAATGTCTCCGGGCTGAGGAGATTATCTTTGAGCCAGGAGAGGGGGCCCTTTGCTTTTGTGGAGGCAGATGATTCATCGCCGCTGCTGTCCGCTGCGGAATCTGTTCCGGACGGCTGGCCCGGGTCAGGGGAAACTGCCTGGCCTCCGGTTTCCGAAACGTTTTCCGAACCGTTTTCGATCTCGTTTTCCGGACCATTTTCCAAACCGTTTTCCGAACCGTTTTCGGAACCGGCTGCCGGAATATTATCTGAAGGATCAGAGTAGGGCTCATCTGTGGATGTCTCGGCAGCGTCTCCGCCTTCGTTTGATGTTCCGGCCGTGTGAACACGGAAACTGTATTCGCCGGCAATACCAAAGGATTCCACCATCAGAATGTATTCGCCGGGCGGCAGCTGCAATTCTTCCTGCCGGCCATTATCTGTGATCATGGAGTACAGGATGTTTTCGTTGAGATCCCTGATTGTAAGTTCCAGCCCCGCAGTAGAGGAACACTCTATGGAAGATACAGGCGTCGGGGCAGTCAGCCTGAATGTATGCTGCTCGTGGAAGGTATCGTCGGAGGAGCTGTGAAAGAATCCCTCATAAGACTGGTTACATACTATATTTTCCGGCGGCATGTGCAGGGATGTCTCCTTCAGAAAAAACCTGTAGTCGCCGGAAGTATCCGCGTATGAGATATAAACACAGACAGAATATGAACCGGGATCCAGATAGAAGCGGCGGCCTTCCGGGCTTGACATGGTGCTCACCCAATCGTCACAGAGCAGGTTCTCATCAGCGTCCATGACTTTGACCCGAAGATTCTGGCTGGTATGTGTGATAAAATGCAGCTCCACAAGCCCTGCATCTGAAAGCGAGAAAGGATACATACCCGCCAGCGTCTCTCCTGAAAAGCTGCTTTCGTCAACCGGCGTGATGGTTCCTTCTATATAGGTTCCGTCCGTCGGCACAGTATCCGGAGCATCGGATGAAGATGCAAGGACCGTCATTGCCAGCGGAAAAGAGATGAGAGCCGCGAGTATAAAAACGAGTATAAAAAAAAGAAACAGGCCGCAGAATCGATTTATTTTGCCCACCAAATAACGCACTGTCCCAAGCCTCCATGATTGCCTTCCAAATCCGCGATCAACAAATGCAACAGAGTTATTATACCGTGATGTACCCACAAAAGAAAAGAAGGATCTCCACTTCCCCGGAATCGTGATGACCCCGGACAGTGGAGATCCCTTGCTTCAGCGGCTTTTTCGTGACCTGCCTAATTCATATTTAGTGACATCGATCTTCACAGCGCCCTCCGCATGAAAAGTAATGCGGTCGGCACTTTCTGTTGTGTACATGGTCGCCGTCATGACTTTACGGCCATCCTCGATGAATACTTCCGCACTGTATCGGTCGAGCAGGATCCGGAGATTCAGATCGGTCACATCCGTATCGATCCGGCACTGGGCCTGATTAAGGATGGCACGCCTTGTTCCCGAGAAGGTACGGTCGATCTGCAGGACTGCCGTTTTCGGATAAAAGCACAAACTGGTATAAAATTCATCATTTTGCGCAAAGCGCATCTCAAAAGAACGATAGACCTTCTCCGCAGCGGGACGTATACGGAGCATCAGATCCAGAATCCGTCCTCTGACCCCCTCCAGCTCACAGACAGTTTTTTCTCCCGGGTGCTGTATTATCTTTCCGCCGTTCCTTTCTCCGTTCCTTTCTCTATTCCTTTCTCCGTTCCTTCCGCCGTTCTCTCCTTCCGCGTCCGAAACTATGACATCCTTATATTCCCTCTTATTGAAGCGGTAGTCTTCCAGTTCCCTGATCGGTTTTTGATACAGCCGCCCGTCACGAAGAGACAGCTCTCTGGGAACGCTCATCTGACCTGCCCAGGGAGCATCGGACGCCCTGATCGAAAAGGCATCCACGTTCTGCATCCATCCGATCATGATCCGCCTGCCCTCAGGAGTCAAAAGTGTCTGCGGGGCGTAAAAGTCAATGCCATAATCCACGGACATACTGCCTGTTTCCGTAAAGGTCATCGTTTCTTCATCCAGATCGCCGACCAGACACAGCGCATTATTGCCCCCATGAAATTCAAGGCCTTTCGGGAGCATATCCATCACGCTTACAATCAGCACATGCTTTCCGTCAAGAGGGAAGAAATTCGGACATTCCCACATCACACCGAATCGATTATTATTGCGGATCAGTGTCTTCACATATTTCCATTGAAATCCGTTATCACTCTCATAAAGAAGAACCTGTCCGCCTGCCTGCGCGTCTCTACCCGCAAGATAGCAATAGTAGCCGCCTTCGGGACGCTTTTCGAGATAGGGATCCCGGAAATCAAAGCGGCTGCCCCCCTCCGGAATCATATCGGAATCAATGACAGGATTCTCTTCCGCTTTTTCATAATTGATGCCGTCTCCCACAGCGACACTCTGTGTCTGTACTTCCCGCATCACCTGACCGGGTTGTTCTTCTTTGCGGACAGATGTATACATGAGGAGCTGCCTGCCATCTTCCAGCTCGACCGCGCCGCCGGAAAAACAGCCGTCGCGGTCATATTCCCTGTCAGGCGCAAGCGCTGCCGGGAGATACTCCCAGTGCAGCAGATCATCACTGACTGCATGTCCCCAATGAATATTGTTCCACCGGGAAGAATAGGGGTAATACTGGAAAAACATATGATAACGGTCCTTATAACGGGAAAAACCGTTTGGATCATTCAGCCATCCGGAAGGGGCGGTCAAATGGTAAGCCGGACGCTGTTTTTTCGAAATGGCAGCCTCTGCCTGCCTTTCATACAAACGTGCTTCTTCCAACAAATGACTATACATGTCAATCCTCCCCTTTATTGCCCTGCTCCTGCATCTCCTTCTCTTCTAATTTGACAAAAATCGGGTTATACAGCAAGGCACATAGATATCCCGGAAAGCTGATTCCCATTAACAGCACCAGCGGAAACACATATTGATAGAAAGCAGCATATGCCAGCCAGAATCCGGCCACAAAAAAGAGCATGGCCAGAGTCCGCGGAAAAAAGGCAAGTGTCAGAACCATGGCGTTTTTTATAGTAACCGGAACAGTATTTTCATAACGGGAAAGCAGAGCAAATGAATAAATGCCCACTGCCAGAATAAATCCGCCTGCCAGTATGAGCATCACATAGAACACCGTGGAATGCATTGCAGGTACCGAACGGACGATGTCATAATCAAAAATCAGGAACAGCCCCAGAAGAAGAAACAGGATCCCCATTATAGTTCCCTGACGGAGATTTCGTTTAAAAGACTTGAAAAAAGGTTTTATGATATGGACTTCCTCCCCCCTTACCATATGCCACAGAATGTCATCCCTTGCGGTAAGGGCTGCTCCATATGTCACAACGGGAAGCATACAAAGAAACGTCACCGCATTGAGGATGATAAGATCCCCCGCAGTGCCGAGTGCCTGCATGAGCGGATTCTCAGAGTCAAAAACAGCGCTTATTTTATCCAACATATGTTATACCCCTTGTCTGAAAGTTCCCTGAAAGGCATTGTCCCGGCCCATATCAACACCGCCCTCTGCACCCCGACCGGCCCGTGTCCGCCGCAAGGCGGAAAATACATTACAATGGCCGTGTCATAAAGGTGTCATAAAGAAAATGCAGGGGGCTGAATGATAGCCCCCTGCGTGTTACTATTCACGGTCTCCACGTTCGAGGTGTTTTTGCATGGGTTTTTCATGCAAAAACCTGAGAATAACGGCGTTTGCCCATGCTCGAAGAGCATTTGGGATGGGCAGACGCGGGGTACGATCACAGTTCCAAAGGGACTGTGAGCAGTAACCCCTGCATTCTCACTCCTGAAAATCAGCACTATACCTGCCTTTTATTAACCCTTGACTGCGCCGGATGTAACTCCTTCCACGATAAATCTCTGAAGGAAGACATACAGAATCAGTATCGGCAGCATGGCAAGCAGAAGAGCCGCCATGACCAGTCCGATATCAGTCGAATAAGTGCCATAGAAAGCCTGTGTGGCAATCGGAATCGTGTACAGCTCCTTTTTGGTCAATACCAGGCTGGGCAGCAGATAATCGTTCCAGAATGCCATCGCGTCGATGATTGCGACAGTCGCGACCGTAGGCTTGAGCAGCGGGAATACGATCTTCCAGAATGTCTGCCAGCGCGAGCATCCATCGATCAGAGCCGCCTCTTCCAGATCCAGCGGGATGTTGGTGTGGATCGCTCCATGGAACATGAATGTCGCCATAGATACAGAAAAACCGGTATGCATGAGGATCAATGTCAGCCTGTGGTTCAGGACACCAAGTGTTCCGCCATACACGGAAACCAGCGGAACCATCAAAACCTGAAAAGGAATGACCATCGATGCGATCATAGCCGAGAAGAGCAGAGTACACGCAAACCACTTCTGATTGCGTACGAGGACAAACGAAGCCATCGATGAGACAAGGATCGTAAGCACAGTGGAAATGATGGTAATAATGGCAGAGTTGGTGAACACCTGCCAGAAGTTCATCTTCTTCATGGCTTCCGGGAAATTCTTTAAAGTGAACCCGTGTTTTCCGATCAGAGACAGCGGATCAGTAGTGATATCTGCCTTTGTCTTAAACACGTTGATCACGACAAGAATAAACGGGGCGATAAAGCAGATAAAAAGAACGAGCAGCACGATCCACATGATCGCTTTCATTACTTTTTTATTTCTTGCAGCTTTTTCGTTCTCGGTCATTATGCAGCCACCTCCCCTTTCTTGCCGATATACACTTGCGTGATGCCTATAACCGCGCAGATCACGAACAGGATCAGCGCCTCAGCCTGGCCAAGTCCGTAATTCTTGTATGTAAATGCCTGATTATAGACGTGCATAGCTGCCATGACGGAGGATCCGAAAGGTTCGCCCTTTGTCAAAGACAGGTTCACATCGTAGACAACAAAGCATCTTGTTATAGCGAGGAAGATACACTGGACGAAAGATGCGCGCATCAGCGGTATGGTAACATTCCACATAGCCTGCGACGGTGTGCACCCGTCAATCATAGCCGCTTCTTTCAATGAATCGGAAACACTCATAAAGCCGGCGACATAAATCAGCATCATGTAACCCGCATATTGCCAGACCGAGACAAGGATCAGGCAGAACATGGCTCCGTTCGTAGTTGAAAGCAGTGAATTTGTTGATCCTCCGCTTATACTGTTGGCGATTGCCACAAACGCGCGGTTAAAAACGAATTTCCAGATATATCCGAGGACGATACCTCCGATCAGGTTGGGAATGAAGAATCCTGCGCGGAAGAAATTCTGTCCTTTAATACCGCTTGTCACCAGATATGCCAATGCAAACGCAACGATATTGATCAGGATAACAGAAAACAGAGAATAGATTGCTGTCCGTCCGAGAGCATGCCAATAATCGCTGTCCGCAAAAGCAGCGGCATAATTGGCAAATTTTACGAACGGTTTCACTTTTGAAACACCGTCCCAGCTGGTAAACGTCAGATAAATACCGTAAACAAACGGGATAACCATAACGCTGAAGAAAAGAGCGGCAGCAGGTCCTGCAAACATCAGAAACTGTTTGACCTTATAAGACATGGAGTTTACTTTCATGGTGTCCCCTTCTTATTGGCAGAATGCAGGGACCTCACGGTGACGCAGGTCCCTGCATTCAGTTGTACAGTTGATAAATGTCCAGATTCTAAGGAACTGTTGAAACTGTTCATGGTGTGCTTTACACATGATTCACACAGCATCCTGGACTATCGGTTCCTTACAGGAACACGGCAGTTATATCAGTGTGCACCCACTTCTGCTGTTTTCCAGTAGTCAGTAATCTCAGCCGCAAAATCTGCCCGCTTGATCGAATCGGATAAATATTTCTGGAAAATGGCGCCCGCCTTTGCGTAATGATCATCCGGAAGGTAATTATAGTTGGGGATCAGTGCATCCGCATCCGTATAGGCCTTGACAGATGCGCCAAGAGGATCGGTAACCGAAAGAGTGATGTTGGAATATGCAGGAACAAGCGCGCACTTGTTGACGATAAAGTCCTGTCCTTCCTCATCATAGACAAGCCAGTTGAGGAAATCTTTTGCAGCCTGCTGCTGTTCCGGGGAAGTATTATCGGAAGAATCGATAAAGAAATACTTGGAGCCTCCGCCCACAAGCTTCTCATTTGTTCCGTCACCGCTGTTGTTGGGAACAGGCATCATGCCCATGTTCTCAGAATAATCATATTCATTGATCACGGACCAATCCCAGTTTCCTCCGAACATAAAGGCGATCTCGCCTTCTGCCAGTTTCTGCTCTGTGATCTCACGCTCTGCGGAAATGGCACCCTCTTTCGCATAGTTGTAGGCTTTGAGAACATCAAATGTATCCATAAGCGCATTAAACTTGGGATCGTCAGCAAGCTTGATGGAGCCATCCTTGATTCCCGCTATAAAGGCATCCGGATCTTCCTGCTGTTCGTACACTTCCGCGAGGAAATGCGCAGCCAGAGACCAGTCCTCCTTCATAACGCCGGTAGGAGCAGCCATTCCTCCAGCTACAAGCTCATCGCAAATGGCTTTGAAGTCCTCAGTAGTCTTGATCGAGGCGGGATCAAAGTCTTTACCTAAAGTATTTTTGATCGCATCCGCATTATAAATAATGCCGCGCGCTTCGATACAGACCGGGAATCCATAGACTTTGTCATCGATCGTGATTTCCTGTGTAGTATCATTCACCCAGTCCTGATCCGAAAGATCCAGAGCGTGCTCTGCCGCAAGCGCATATACATCCTTGGCGTCTACCATGGAGAGTGTATAGGGCTCATTGGAAGCATATTTCGTGGACAGATGAGCTGCCACTGTATCGCTGGAATAATAGACCTCGACGCCGACGCCTGTCTTCTCAGTATACTCCGCCGCCATCTCTTCCATCTGGCTCTGAATTTCCATCTTAGAGTTGAATATTGTGATATTGACACCGGTGCTCTCCGCACCGCCGCCTGAAGCTGCACCTGAGCCGCCTCCGCAGCCTGCAAGCGCACCCACCACAATCGCTGCCGCCAGGAAAGCTGCAGCTGCCTTCCTGATATTCCTGTAAATCATTTTTTCCTCCCTTCCCCATTTCGGCAGACCTTTTCTGTCGAAACATGTGCAAATTGACGAAAGTAACCGGTTACTCATAGAATACAATTAGCATATTCCCCAAATAAAGTCAATAGTTAATAGAACCATCCAACACATTCAACAATTTGCAGACCGCTCGTGTTATACTAATGCAAAAATGCAGTACAATACCCCACGCTTTAATAGAAGAACCAGGAAATAACATGGGTGAAAAAAGAGTTACTTTCAAAGACATCGCCGATCACACAGGCTTTTCAAAAACTACGATCTCCCGCTATTTTAATAAGCCCGATTATCTGACCCCCGAGAACCGGCAAAAGATTTCCATGGCGCTCAAAGAGCTCCATTACAAAGAAAACAAAGTCGCTCAGATTCTCGCCAGGGGAGAGACCAATTTCATAGGCCTGATCGTCCCTCACATGTTCATGAGTTTTTACTCTCATTTACTGGACAGGTTTCTGCACACCTATGATCATTTCGACTATAAGTTCCTTGTTTTTTCCGGTGGAGCCGATCCGGTTTCGGAGAGGAAATATATCAGGGAACTTCTGAGCTATCAGATTGAAGGCCTCGTTATACTCAGTCATATGATTCCTTCGGAAGAACTTGCTTCTTATGACATCCCGGTTGTCGCCATTGAGCGGGAAGACCGCGCCATCAGCAGCGTCAACACAGACAATTACACCGGCGGAGTAATGGCAACAGAATTGCTGATCAGAAATCAATGTGACCAGCTGATCTATGTCTGCACGGATTCCCGGCAGGAGGTCCCTTCCTATGACCGGTACAGAGGTTTTCTGGACACCTGTCAAAAAAACGGAATTGCCCAGGATGCCTTTTTCCGCGACTCGATCTTTTCATACCAGATGATGTACCAGTTTTCAGAACATGCGTTGAATTGCATCTGCAATAGCCACGATGGAAAGAAAAAGGGGATTTTCTGCAGCAACGATGTCACTGCGAATATAATGCTTAACCTCCTGTTCCGGAAGTACGGCTGCCTGCCTGACGATTTCCGCATCATCGGATTTGATGATTCTCCCACTGCACAGGAATCGGTCCTCCCCCTCAGCAGCATCAGACAGCAGATCGATCTGATCGTAGCTGAAGCAATGAGAATTCTGGACAGCCAGATAAGGGCCCGGAAGGACGATCCTTCGTGTATTCTTCAGCCGAAGCACAGTCTTATTGAGCCTCAGCTGATCATAAGACAGACAACATCCGGATAAAACATGAAACGGCCGTGTCATAAAAAGCAGCTGCCTATCCTTTTTGTTTTCGCGAAAGGATAGGCAGCTGCTTCTTTTGGTTCAGATTAATAAATACCCTGACGCTTATTAGAAATCGTATGTCATGCACTTGGGTGAATGTGCTGCTACTGAATCCGCATCATACCAGACCAGGTTGTTGCCCGTTTCTTTTTCGAACAGTTGGATCAGTTCAGGGCTTGTGGTATAGTTGACAGTCTTTCCAATGGAGACGTCCATGTCAAGGCCGACGGTCTGCAGGACCATGACTACGTCATCGCCTTCGCAGTTCACATGAAGGTCAACCTCGGAACCCAGCATTTCGGAGACTTCGATCTCACCCTTGAGCTGTCCTTCGCCGATCCTGATGTGCTGAGGGCGAATACCGCAGACGACATCGCAAGGCTGCTGACCTTTCTGTTTCAGTGCCTTCTGCTGGAAATCACTGAGCTTGTACTCAACGCCCTTGATCACAGCGTAGTAGACGCCATTCCTGCATTCCAGCTTGCAGTTGTCAAAGAAGTTCATGACCGGCATGCCGATAAAGCCTGCGACAAACAGGTTGACCGGGCGGTCAAAAAGGTCCTGAGGAGTTCCGATCTGGTTCACATATCCGTCTTTCATGATGACGATACGATCGCCGAGGGTCATTGCCTCAGTCTGGTCATGAGTGACATACATGAATGTCGTGTTGATCCTCTTGCGGAGTTTGATGATCTCCGCGCGCATCTGGTTACGCAGTTTTGCGTCCAGGTTGGAGAGCGGCTCGTCCATCAGGAATACCTTCGGATCACGGACCATCGCTCTTCCAATGGCAACACGCTGACGCTGTCCGCCGGAGAGTGCCTTCGGCTTACGCTCAAGATACTGCGTAATGTCAAGGATCTCCGCCACTTCGCGGACTTTTTTGTCAATCTCGGCCTCCGGTGTCTTTTTGAGTTTCAGCGCAAATGCCATGTTTTCATAAACAGACATGTGCGGATACAGTGCATAGTTCTGGAAGACCATCGCGATATCGCGGTCCTTCGCGGCAATATCATTGACCAGTTTCCCGTCAATGTAGAGTTCGCCGCCGGAAATTTCTTCGAGGCCTGCCACCATACGCAGGGACGTCGACTTTCCGCATCCGGACGGTCCGACCAGCACGATAAACTCCTTATCATCGATATGGAGGTTAAAATCATGCACTGCCGTAACCTTGTTGTCGTACACCTTCTTCATGTTTTTGATTAACACTTCAGACATTTTTCCGGCCCTGACATCCCAGCCTCCGCTAACGAATGCCTCACAAATACCCGGTAAAAGAGTAAATGCATTACGACAGGTCTCCACACTGCCGCACCGTGAGCCGCACGGGTCTTCTCCTTTTCTTTACTTGTCCGCTGCCCATGCCGTGGAGTGAAACAGCGTCAAGGTATTTGATAAAAATATAGCAAACTAACTCAACGCTTAACATGTGATAATGTCAGTTCTATATGTAAAAATGTGCGGTTTGTATACAAAAAGTAACCGGTTACCCCTTTGTCGGGGGAACCGGTTACTTTGACGGGAAGCTGCCATGGGGGGGCCTCGTCTTTTTGAAGTTGGTCCTGAAGCCGGTCCGGAGCTTTTTGAAGAGATTTAGATGGTCTATGCTCCCCCCGCCGGAGATACTATTATCATGAAATCCGGCGGAAATACAGCTGGAAGGCAGGGTAATCTCCGGTCACAAGCGGGAAGGTATAGCCGGCGTTCATCAGCATGGCTCCGCTGAAGGTCTTTCTCCACTCCCGGTAAGGAATTTCGGAGGGGATGACGCACTGGTGCCCTGCAGACTCGTCCGTAAGTTCATAGACCGCGTCCGGATCCAGGCCTTTGAGACGGATGTTTATGAGCGCCGCATTGGGCTGGATATCGGTGATGACCAGATTCAGAAGTGTCTCGCTCCTGTCCTCCGCAGTGAACTGCCACGCCTCATAGGCCTCCTCACCAATATTTGTGAGGCGGTAATACAGTCCTCCCTGGATCAGATCGTAATGCTTCCTGAATATACCAATCTGCTCCCTGACCTCCTCTTTTTCCTCATCGGTCAGTTTGGAGGGATCCAGCTCATATCCGAAGGTCCCGGACATGGCGACAACGGCCCTCGTGTGGAAAGGTGTTTTCCGGCCGGTCTGATGGTTGGGTGAGGCGGAGACGTGGGCGCCGACTGTACTCACGGGATAGCCGAAGGAAGAACCGTACTGAATACTCAGCCGCTTGATAGGATCTGTGTCGTCCGAGCACCAGATCTGAGGGGAATAGCACATGATCCCCGCATCAAAGCGGGATCCTCCGCCGGCGCAGCCCTCCAGCAGCACGTTCGGGAAGTTTGTTGTCACACGGTTCATCAGATCATAGATGCCCAGCACATATCTGTGCAATACCTCTCCCTGCCTTCCGGCAGGCAGGACAGCTGAGTAAGCATCAGAGATCGACCGGTTCATATCCCATTTGAGATACTCAATATTACATTCATTGAATAATTTTTCGATCCGCTCGTAGAGATAATCGACGACCTCACGGCGGGACATATCCAGGACCAGCTGGTTTCTGGAGCGTGTCGGTACTCTTCCGGGCATGGCAAAGGCCCAGTCAGGATGATGCCGGTAAAGATCCGAATCTTCATTCACCATTTCAGGCTCCATCCAGATTCCGAACCGCAGGCCTTTTGCGTTGACCTGCTCTACCAGGCTCTTAAGTCCGCCTTTGATCTTATTTTCGTTGGCAAACCAGTCCCCCAGACCGCTGTCGTCGCTGTCTCTTTTGCCGAACCAGCCGTCGTCCAGGACCAGCATCTCGATCCCCATCTTCGCGGCTTCATCCGCGATCTCAAGGAGCTTTTCACTGGTAAATCCAAAATAGGTGGCTTCCCAGTTGTTGATCAGAACCGGCCTTCTGGCAAACTGATATTTTCCGCGGCAGACATGATGACGGATGAACCGGTGATAGCAGTGAGACATCGATGTCAGGCCCCGGTCTGTAAAGGTCATGATCACTTCAGGGGTCTCGAATTCTTCGCCCGGCTGCAGGGTCCACGCAAACTGGTCGTCATGGATCCCCATGGCGATTCTGACGCTTTCAAACTGATCCAGCTCCACATCTGCCCTGAAACCGCCGGAATAGACCAGCATGAATCCGTAGCAGTCGCCGTGGTCTTCATCCGCCCTGCGGCCGCAGAGGACCACGAACGGGTTCTCCTGGTGACTGGATGTATTCCTGGTCGATTGCACTGTTTTCACCAGATGGGTCAGACGCTCACGTTCTACCTGGCGCTCAAGGGTATGCTTTCCATGAAAATGGATCAGGTCCCACCTGCCGTAGGGGATATCCAGCGACATGGATAAAGCTTTGTTTAGAATGATATTTGACTTTGCCCCGTTGCGGAACCTGACAGCTCTTGTGATGATATCTTTTTTCTCAAAGACGCCGAAGAGAAGTTCCGCGCTCAGTTTTGTGACCGGATCTTCGAGGAAGACGGACAAAGTCTCCGCTTCACTCTCATCTCCATAAGATGCAGGCAGGCTCTGAAAGCTGTATTTTCCCCTGGCAATGGAATGGGAGACATACCTGAAATCCGCTCCATAGCTCCCGTCGGCATTTTGCACAGCAAGCGAGCTGATCCGAAAATCTCCGACACCATAGCCTGTATATTCCTGCGGCATTGTGTTAAATGAGATTCTTCTGCTCGGATATGCCTCGTCGGGGTTGCCCGCACAGGCTCTGTCATAATCCTGATACAGATAGCTCATATCCTGCCCCTGTATCTTTTTTCCGTAATACAAATGCTGCAGAAAACCGTGCGGGTCCACCCGCAGCTGGTAGGTCGTGTGCAGCGTATCAATTGTTATGGTCCTGCTCTCTTTCTGATATTGAATACTCATTGCTGACTCCTGTAACAGGGACTCCTGTAATAGGGCATAGGAGGCCAACCCGCCCCCTGCCTCCCGACCGGCCCGTTTCCGCCGCAAGGCGGAAAATGCATTTCACGGCACGTGTCTTAAAAAGAACGATATCTTAAATGATAACATCATACCTTTTAAAATCCCGGGTTAACATGGAAAAATGTCATGTGCTCCTATCTATATGTGAGTTATTCGCATTCATTATAATTCTTCATTATATTTCATTATTTTGAGGTGGTTTTGCCCGGGTTTTTCCCGGTTTTTTCCGTGCAAAGATCCGGGTTCTGAGGCGAAAATCCCATCTTGTCCGCGATTTGGAATGGACACATATTTTTTAATTTGTCCCTTCCTTACAAATCAAGATTTTTATACATTCCTTTTGTTTTGAATTCAATCAGCTCCAGAGGCGCCGCGCGGTATTCAGTGGGCGAAATGTTATATTTCTGCTTAAAAGCCTTTGAAAATGACAGCGCGTCATTGTAGCCGACAGCGGCCGCAATGTGGCCGACCGGCATATCCGACCCCCGCAGCAGCTGTGCCGCGCGCTCCAGGCGGACCTGGATCAGAAATGCCTGGGGAGACATTTTCATCTCCCGCTTGAAGGTATTGGACAGGTAACTCCGGTTGATGCCGATCCTGTCCGCGATATCCGATATTTTGAGTTTTGTGTTATACATACTCAAAATCAGATCTCTGGCCATTTTTACATAGATAATATCCGCGTATTTCTTTTCCGCATTGTCTGCCTGATTATATTCCATCATGACTGCCATGAACTCAAAGAAGGCCGACGTCCTCTTCAGCTCATTCACATATGTCAGCCGCCTTGCATCAAAGATGCGCTCCATGCAGGTGCTGAGTATATCCGCGTTCCCCATCGGAATGACCGGGTTTTCCCTGGTAAATCCGATTCTCTCTACAGTTTCTTCGGCGGCAAATCCATTGAATCCCACCCACATATAAGACCATGGATCCTTCATGTCCGCCCTGTAATAGGTCCGGACACCCGGATAAATCAAAAAAGCACTTCCCCCGCAAACCTCGAATTCCTTTCCCTGAACCCTGTAATTCCCTCTTCCGGAGGTAACAACATGGATCAGATAATTTCTCCTGATGTAAGGCCCGAAAAACCAGCCGGGAGCACAGTTCTCTTTTCCGCAGTAGGACAAATTCAGCGAGTTCATGCCCCCTATGCCGGAGGTCCTCTGAAGATCCTCCAGACATTTATAGTTCAATGCTTCTGTATAATGAACCAGTGTATTTTCCATTGGATGCTCCTTTTGGGAATCCTTCCGCGTTTGGCAGTAATCTTTTGTAAAATACCCTGTTTTTGAAGAAAAACTCTCTAAACTGCGAAAACCTTTTTAGGGTAGTCTTTTTGGATGAATACTGTTTTCTCTGTGCGAACATCATCATATATATCAACAAATGTTCACAAAATATAGATTATTTTTTTCATTTGTACCTGTTCACGCCCACATTGTATACCCTACCTCCGCTTAATATCAATAAGGGCAGGCAAATTTTGTTAACCGGTTACTTTCATGCTGCTCCACGCCTTCGAAAAGGCGTGTCAACCAGCCTTTTCTTCATCTTTTATTGTGTAGTATAATGACCTGACATAGTATCACACGGCTGTCACGGAAATACGACGGATGTTTTTGAGTAATATGAAAGAATCTGAAAGGAGCGATGGGCAGTAAGATGGAAGAAAGAAAGTGGTGGAAAGAAGCGGTCATCTATCAAATATATCCGCGGAGTTTTGCGGACAGCAACGGCGACGGAATCGGGGATCTGAACGGGATCACCGCGCATCTGCCTTATCTGCAGAAGCTGGGGGTGGATGTCCTGTGGCTGTCCCCGGTCTACCAGTCCCCCAATGACGACAACGGATACGACATCTCAGATTATCGGGCGATCATGAAAGAATTCGGCACAATGGAGGATTTTGACCGCCTGCTGGCGGAGGCACATGCGCGCGGCCTGAAGATTGTCATGGATCTGGTGGTAAACCACACCTCCGACGAGCACCCCTGGTTCATCGAGAGCCGCAGTTCCAGGGACAGTGCCTACAGGGACTACTATATTTGGAAAGAACCCCGGGACGGGCGCGAGCCCAATAACTGGCCATCCTGTTTCTCCGGTTCCGCCTGGGAGTACTGCGAAGAGACAGGCATGTACTACCTGCATCTTTTTTCAAAAAAACAGCCGGATCTCAACTGGGAAAACCCACAGGTGCGGCGGGAAGTCTATGACATGATGACATGGTGGTGTGAGAAAGGAATCGACGGTTTCCGCATGGACGTCGTGAGCTTTTTCAGCAAGGACCAGCGCTTCCCGGACGGGGCCGCCGCGCCGGGAGAAAAATACGGGGACTTCGGGCCCTTTGTGATCAACGGTCCCCGCATTCATGAGTTCCTGCGGGAGATGAACCGCGAGGTCCTCTCAAAATACGATCTCATGACAGTCGGCGAAGCCGCCGGCGTCAACATCGAAGAGGCAAAAAAATACGCCGCGGCGGACGGCTCGGAGCTGAACATGGTCTTCCACTTCGAGCACACCGACGGGGCGGCGGCGGATCAGAAAGTTGTCGGGAAATGGGACCACGGAAAGCCCCGCATGCCCGTCATCCGGCAGATCCTGAACAAATGGCAGCTGGAACTGGAGGGAAAGGCCTGGGGAAGCCTGTACTGGGACAACCACGACCAGCCCAGGGCGGTCTCCCGCTTCGGGAACGACGCCCCCGACTGGCGCGTCCTCTCCGCCAAGATGCTGGCCACCTGCCTGCACCTGCAGAAAGGGACGCCCTATATCTACCAGGGCGAAGAGCTGGGCATGACCAACACCCCCTTCGCTTCTCTCGAGGACTGCCGGGACATCGAATCCATTAACGCCTTCCGCCAGTATGTGACAGAAATGAAGATCATTTCCGGAGAGGAGATGATGCAGTGCATCCGCACCATGGGCCGCGATAACGCCCGCACTCCCATGCAGTGGGACAGCTCGGCCAATGCCGGCTTCACCACCGGCACCCCCTGGATCATGGTCAATCCCAACTACACACAGATCAACGCGGAGGCGGCCCTGGCGAATCCGGACTCGGTTTTCTATTATTATCAGAAACTGATCCGCCTGCGCCATGAACTTCCCATCATCGCCTACGGAAGATTCGAACCCCTTCTGGAGGACAGTGACGCCATCTACGCCTACAGGCGCATCATGGACGATCAGATCCTCCTTGTCGCCTGCAACTGGACCGCCGCCGAACAGCCCTGCGCCCTGTTCACACTGGATCCCGCGGAGGCATCCTCTAATACACTTACAGAAGCTGTACAGGATACATATGCAGCCCCGCCGCAGGAGCTCATTTCCAACTACAGCGCGCACAAATCCGGCATTCTGCAGCCCTACGAAGCACGGGCTGTGCTGTACAGATTCAAGACTCGCTCGCGAGTCTTGCGCGATGAAGAATAAATTGACGGGTATTCTTCGCGTCCGGGACAACTGCTCCGCTTTTGATCCCTCAGAATATCACAGGGTCATGCAGTTGGATGAGGACGGACGCAACATAGGGATCCGGCTGGTATACGGTATCGCCAATGATATAAAATACCAGAACCTGCTGGGCATGAACGTCCTGACAATTCGAATCTGATCCGTTCTCCCCAACCCGGTTTCAATTCGGAATCATCATGTTTTGTTGCCAATAGAATCATGACAATTTCTCCTTTCCAGCATCTTTATTCTTAATTATATATGCAAAAAATGCAAAAACAGACGCAAAACCAAACGCAGATTATTGCGTTTGCATTTGCGTCTGTTTTGGGTTCCGCCATCCTCTTTACAGCATAAAGGGTCTCATCTGCAACAATAGACCACTAGGAATTCATGACTTTCTCAAACCGGAACATCTCCCCGCCATCTTCAAAATCTTCCGTATATCCGGTTTCCGGATCCCGGGGATCAGGATGGAGACCGTTGAAAAACTCTACGATGTGAAATCCACATTTATTAACATAGAAATGGATATTCCTTTTCTCGAAATAGGGGGTACATGTTTCCCACACTTTTGTCTCGGGGTAAAGCGATTCGACAATCTTCCACGCAGCCGTGCCAATGCCTTTGCTGTGGGCATCCGGGCTGAAATTGAGCCCACACCCCATCTATGATATACTACCTCTAACATAAACCATAGAAGGTAATTTCGTAAACATAAATGATATGTCAGATTATTTAGTAAAAACAACAGCAGAATGGGATTCGCAATACAGGAACGGTCATTGGGATTATCTGAAGTTCAAGGGCGAAAGGCCCCACTATTCAGCTGTAGCGGAATGCATCCACCAGCATCATCATAATGGCAGCATAGTTGATTTAGGCTGCGGCTTTGGTGAATTATGGAAGTATTTATATGAGGATGAAAAGAAAAAGTATACAGGGATCGACTATTCTGCAGCAGCAATCAAGATGGCAAAGCAATTACAGGAGAATTGCTTTTATCTGTGTGATATTAATGACTATATTCCTTCAGAAAAATTAGAGATAATTGTAATTAATGAGGTGTTGTATTATATTCCCCGTCCGCTTGAAATGCTTGACAAAGTGTTTCATTGGCTTACACGTAACGGCGTTGTTATTCTTTCCATATATATTGGTCCAAATAAGCAAACAGATTATAATACAATAACCAATAATATTATCACCGGAATAAAAAACAGAAATGATTTCATTATCTATGATGAATCTCTGGTCACAAGCGATACCCAGCCTGAATTGCAATGGAATATTTATGTCATAGGAATTGACCGCGATTGACTTGTTTTTTGTCTGATTGCAGAACAGGATAAACGGATCGATCAGCTGGTAGCATGCTCCATACTTTGCCTTTGTATAATCCGAAACTTTCGTACAAATCCACATAGTTCCAGTTCACTGAGTACCGTGGATAAAGAGGATCCTCCGTCTATAGGATACCGATCAACGCGTTCGTTTCTGCTTCCGTTGTTCTCCAGTTATTACATTCTGAAACACAGAGGCATATTTCCCGTTTTAAAATCCATTTGCATAAAACCAGCGTCATATGTATTGCTTTCCCGGGCTGTGTCTCTTTCTGAAATGTGCTCAACCTGTTCATAAACTTTTCATGCAGCCACGATTTACCACACCTCAATCCTTCAATATTTTCAAAAAAGCATCCAGCCTTGTGTTGATATACCCCGCAAACAATCCTTCCATTTTGGAAAGATCATGCCTGACATGATAGGCATCGAAAGCGTTATAATACGCGATCCTGTCAGTGAATTTGATATCGATAGGCGGGTATCCTGCTTTCATCAGCTCCAGGTTCACAAGCAGCCTTCCGGTTCGTCCGTTGCCATCGATAAACGGATGGATCCCCTCAAACTCGATATGAAAACGCGCGAGCTTCGTCACAATGTGATCCCCGCTTGCGGCATATTCATGCAGAAGCTGTTCCATCTTCGGTTTGATGAGGTAGGGCTGTACAGGCTCATGATGAGCGCCCATTATGCGAACAGGGACTCGTCTGTAGACACCTCTGTCGTCCTTTTTGTCGGCAAGCACAAGATAATGAATCTGCTTGATGATGCTCTCTGTCAAAGGCGCGTTTTCTTTTACAAGCTCACTGACATAATCAAATGCTTCCTTGTGCCCTACAGCCTCCATGTGATCTTTCAAAGGCTTTTGATCTATCGTCAGTCCCTGGAGGACAAGATCAGTTTCCCGGAGCGTCAGCGTATTGCCCTCTATCGCGTTGGAGTTATAGGTGTATTCGACAGCAAACTCCTCGTTGAGTCGCTCCAGTTCTCCTTCTGTCAGAGGTCTTCTCCCATCCAGTTCCTGTTTCTTACGATCAATCTGAGAAAGTATGCTTTCTTTCGATTTGAACCTTCCGTCGGCAGGCTTTTCTGCGTCAATGGGAATCTTCCAGCCACGCCCTTCCTGATACGCCCCGGGGATTTTACCTTCGGAACACAGTACCCGGATCCTTCTGTCAGAAATTCCCCATTTTTCAGCAGCTTCTTTTACAGTTATATAGATAAGCCATCACCTCCAATCTGATCTTCTATTATACCGCTTTATCGGAATAATATCAGCTTTATCGGAATAATACACCTCAAAATATCGGAATATTATAGTAAAATAACGGAATATCATAACTGTATCGGAACAATACAGACGGAGATTGCGGAACAAAATCAGTAGAACCACGGTCTCGACGTGTGCATTTTTATCCAAACCATCCCTTTATTACGGCTGGAATAGATCCTCTGCCGTGATCGTATTTTGTATAATTCCGGAATGAGCATTCTGCACAAGCCCATTGACAGTCACCATTGTCAGGTAGACAGATTTCTTTGTCTTTGTTTCAGAAATA
>CACYTU010000038.1 GCA_902777355.1 uncultured Lachnospiraceae bacterium
TACGAAGACATTTTCGGGAAAGGATACTATTTCCTGGAGCTCCAGGACCACGGCTATCCTGACCAGCAGACGGTGAACGCCGAACTGCTCCGAATGAGCCGTGAGCTGGGAATCCCCCTGATCGCGACCAATGACTGCCATTACACTTACGCGGACGACGCTGAAGCCCATGACATCCTGCTCTGTGTCCAGACCGGCAAGAAGCTGGCCGATGAGAACCGCATGCGGTATCCGGGCGGCCAGTTTTACGTCAAGAGCGAAGAGGAGATGCGCCGCCTCTTTCCCTACGCGCAGGAGGCCCTCGACAATACTCAGCGCATCGCCGACCGCTGCAGCGTGGAGATTGAATTCGGGGTCATGAAACTCCCGCATTTCGACGTACCGGAGGGTTACGACTCCTGGACTTATCTGAACAAACTGTGCCGCGACGGCATGGAAAGGCGTTACCCGGGAATCTTTGAGGACGAAAAGCCGGGAATCCTGACGAACACGAAAGATAATGCGGGGATCCCGCCGGACCCGGAAGACAAAGCCGGGATTCCGCCGGATCGGGAAAACAGTCCTCCTGGCAAAGCCAATGCCGTAAGTGAGCCGGGACAGGAGGAAAGAATGTATTCCGGCCTGTCCGCGAAGGAGCTTCGTGACCGTCTGGACTATGAATTGAATACAATCCGTCAGATGGGATACGTCGACTATTTCCTGATCGTCTGGGACTACATCAATTTTTCACGCGAGAACGGAATCATGGTCGGACCCGGACGAGGCAGCGCGGCGGGCTCAATCGTCTCCTATTCCCTGGGAATTACGGACATCGATCCAATCCGATACAACCTGCTCTTCGAGCGATTCCTCAATCCGGAGCGCGTTTCCATGCCCGATATTGACGTGGACTTCGGCTTCGAGCGAAGAGGAGAGGTTATCGATTACGTCACCAGAAAATACGGAAAAGACCGGGTTATGCAGATCATCACGTTCGGAACCATGGCTGCCAGGGGTGTCATACGCGACGTCGGCCGGGTCATGGACCTGCCCTACGGATTTGTGGATTCCATTTCCAAGATGGTGCCCCAGGAGCTGGGAATCACCCTGGAAAAGGCACTGAAAATGAGCCCGGATCTGCGCGGCACATACGAAAAAGACGACCGCGTCCACAAGCTGATCGACATGAGCCTGCGTCTGGAAGGTCTGCCGAGACACGCCTCCGTCCACGCGGCGGGTGTCGTCATCTGCTCTGAGCCCGCGGAGGACCTGGTGCCTCTCGCGCGTGCCCAGGACGGATCGACTACTACCCAGTTCCCCATGACGACCATAGAGGAGCTTGGGCTTCTCAAAATGGACTTCCTGGGCCTTAGAACATTGACTGTGATCCAGAACGCCGTGGAGATGGCAAACCGGTCGATTGAGGAAGCCGGGGGCGCTTACCCGCCCTTTGAACCGGCAGTCGGACCGTCCAGACCGACCGAAAACCCTCTGGGACCGGTGGTCTCCATGGATGCCCTGGACTACTCGGATCCCGGCATATACCGCTATATTTCAACCGGCAAAACAGACGGAATTTTCCAGCTTGAGTCGGGGGGCATGCAGAACTTTATGAAGGAGCTCCGCCCCGGGAATTTCGAGGACATCATAGCGGGAATCTCCCTGTACAGACCGGGCCCCATGGATTTTATCCCGCAGTACATCAAGGGAAAAAACAACCGGAGCGAAGTACGTTACGCCTGCCCGGAACTTGAACCCATCCTGCAGCCTACATACGGATGTATAGTTTATCAGGAGCAGGTTATGCAGATCGTCCGCGATCTGGGCGGCTACACCCTGGGCAGAAGCGACCTGGTGCGCCGCGCGATGAGCAAAAAGAAGCAGAAGGTCATGGAACAGGAGCGCCACAACTTCGTGTACGGAAACCCGGAGGAGAATGTCCCGGGATGCGTCTCCCGCGGAATCGATGAGACTGTCGCTTCCGGCATCTATGACACGATGATGGATTTTGCCAGATATGCCTTTAATAAGTCTCACGCCGCCTGTTACGCTGTCGTTGCCTATCAGACAGCCTGGCTCAAATATTATTATCCCATGGAATTTATGGCGGCTCTGATGACATCGGTCATAGATCATCCGACCAAGGTCGCTTCCTACATCCTTTCCTGCCGTTCTATGAAGATCCGCATCCTGCCTCCGGACATCAATGAAGGAGAGGCCGGTTTTTCTGTATCGTCAGGCGGGATCCGATACGCGCTCACTGCCATCAAGGGAGTCGGACGCCCGGTGATCGATGCCCTGGTCAACGAGCGGCGCCTGCGCGGACCCTTTAAGGATATCCGCGACTTCCTGACCCGCATGGCGTCCCAGGAAAAGGACGTCAACCGAAGGACAGTCGAAAACTTCATCAAGGCGGGCGCTCTGGATTGTCTGGAAGGCACCAGAAAACAGCTGATGAGCGTCTACGTCAGAATCCTCGATGACCTGCAGAGCTCCAAGAAGAACGACATGGCAGGTCAGATGTCACTCTTTGACATTGCGGACGAAGAAGACAAAAAGGATTACGAGATCCGGATGCCCGATGTGGGCGAATATCCGGAGGAATTGAAACTTGCCTTCGAAAAAGAGGTGCTGGGCATTTATGTCAGCGGTCATCCTCTGCAGGCCTACGAGGGTCTCTGGAGAAGCCACGTCACTGCCTCGGCCTCGGACTTTGTCCTGGAGGAGGAAACAGAGAGCAGGCTGACCGACCGGCAGAAGGCTGTGATTGGCGGACTGGTCTCCGAAAAAAAGATCAAGTACACCAAAAACGACCAGGTCATGGCCTTCCTCACGATCGAGGACATGACCGGAAATGTCGAGGTTATCGTCTTTCCGCGCACCTACGAGGAGAGCTCGGACATCCTGGATGAAGACAGCAAAATCTTTATCAGCGGCCGCGTCTCCCTGGAGGAGGAAAAAGACGGCAAACTTATCGCGGAGAAGATCGTCTCCTTCGACGATGTGCCCCGCAAGGTCTGGCTCCGCTTCCCTTCTTTCGAAAAATGGAAAGAAAAGGAGCAGTCTGTGCTGCGTACTGTTGCGGAGCACGGAGGGCGCGACCAGGTCGTGATCTACATCGAGGACCGCAAGGCCAAAAAGACTCTGCCGCCCGGACAGGGAATACGCGCCGACGACACGGTGATCGGACTTCTGAGCGGGATCTGCGGAGTCCGGAACGTGGTCCTGCAGTGAGTTCAAGATTTGTCTGCGAGTCCTGCGCCCCGGATTCCTGCTGCTGCCGCGCCCTTCGGAGTGTGATCTGCGCCTCCGCCACATAGAATAAACAGTTGCAAAACCTATGCAGATACTCTAAAATATTTGATGACGGACTATCTCGTTTCGGCATTATTAACAGCAGTCAGGGACGAAAAGAATGCAAATTTCTTTCTGCTGACTCTGGTGCCCGGACAGTTTTTCCTGTATTGCGGCACCCATACTTCGAAAGCGAATACATTGTGGATCGCCTTTTGCGTTGGCGGCACGTCATGTCGTTTACACGAAAAAGCGCGTGTAATGAGGAGGTATTTATGGCAGCAAAAAAAGAATTTAATGCGATTGGCGTGCTAACAAGCGGCGGCGATGCTCCCGGTATGAATGCTGCGATCCGTGCGGTTGTCAGAGAGGCCCTTCACAACAAGGTCAAGGTCAAGGGAATCATGCGCGGCTACAAGGGACTGCTCAATGAGGAAATCTTTGAGATGAAATCTGTCGACGTGGCCAATATCATTCAGCGCGGCGGCACGATCCTCGGAACCGCGAGATGTCTCGAGTTCAAAGAGCCTGAGGTACAGGCAAAAGCTGCTGATATCTGCCGTAAACACGGAATTGACGGCATCGTTGTCATCGGCGGAGACGGTTCCTACCGCGGCGCTCAGGCGCTTGCGCGCCAGGGAATCAACACGATCGGACTTCCCGGTACGATCGACCTTGATATCACATGTACGGAATATACGATCGGTTTCGACACTGCTGTCAACACGGCAATGGACGCAATCGATAAGGTCAAGGATACCTCGTCCTCCCATGAGCGCTGCTCCATCATCGAGGTCATGGGCCGCCATGCCGGCTACATCGCACTCTGGTGCGGTATCGCCAACGGCGCCGAAGATATCCTGCTTCCTGAAAAATACGATTACAACGAGCAAAAGCTCGTCGACCATATCATTGAAAACCGCCGCAGAGGCAAGAGACACCATCTGATCATCAACGCCGAGGGTATCGGCCACTCCACTTCGATGGCTAAGCGCATCGAGGCGGCAACCGGCATTGAGACCCGTGCCACGATCCTGGGTTACATGCAGCGAGGCGGTGCACCTACATGTAAAGACCGCTACTATGCCTCCATCATGGGTGCCTATGCGACGGATATCCTCCTTCAGGGCAAGAGCAACCGCGTGGTCTGCTACCGCGACGGCAACTTTGTCGATCTGGACATCGAGGAAGCTCTGGCTATGACCAAAGAGTTCCCTGAGTACGAGTACAAGATCAGCATGAACCTCTGATCGGGAAAACGGCTGAACGACCGGTTTTTCGCATTTGTTCTGTTCCCTGCCGCGAAAGATTCACGGGCGGGCAGCCGGACCGGTGCAGTACAGTACAGGGAACCTGCAGGGGTGGGGACGCTGCGCTGTACATACAGAAAATGTACATACAGAGAAAAAGAGGGCGGGCAGGGCTCGCCCTTTTTTAATGACACAGCCCGTGAAATGTATTTTCCACTTTGCTGCGGACAGGGCTGATTTGGAGACAGGAAAGGACTGTTATGCCGGAAAAAATCACATCGGTATCAAACCCCCGGATCAGGCGGCTGGTCGAACTGCGCAAAAAAGCGAAGCTGCGCCGGGAAACAGGAATGTTTCTGATCGAGGGCACCAGGCTTTGCGCGGATACACCTGAGCCCTTTATCACGGAAGTATATGCGACGGAGGAATGGCTTTCCGATGCTCCGGACCAGGAGAAAGCCAGAATGTCAGGATTTCCCCTGACCGTCGTCTCGGAGGAGGTCATGGCAAAGGCCGCGGACACAGAGACTCCGCAGGGGATCCTGTGTGTCACTAAGATGCCGACATACACGATGGAAGAACTCATGGGGCGGGACAAAAAAGCAGAGCCGCTCCTGCTGGTTCTCGAAGACATCCGGGATCCGGGCAATCTGGGGACCATTTTCAGGACTGCGGAAGCTGCCGGAGCTACAGGAATTCTGATGAGCCGCGGCACAGTGGACCTCTTTAATCCCAAGGTGGTCCGCGCGACCATGAGCGCAATTTTCCGCATGCCCTTCGCGGTGAGCGGAGATCTGCCTGCTGACCTGCATAGACTGCGTGAACAGGGAATCAGGAGCTATGCGGCCCATCTGGGCGGGAAAAGGGCTTATGACGCCCTCCCTCTCACAGGGGGCAGTGCCTTTCTGATCGGCAACGAAGGAAACGGACTGTCGGCAGAAATTACAGAGGCGGCGGATGAAAAAATCATCATTCCCATGTCAGGAGGGGCGGAATCCCTCAACGCCGCTATGGCGGCGGGCATTCTCCTCTTCGAAGCGAGCCGCCAGCGCCGGGCTGCTGCTTTGCAGTGAGACAGCCCACGCGGCGGGAAAGCTTCGCAACGGGAGAGCTTCGCAACGGGAAAGCTTTTCAGCAAGAGCACTTTTCGGCGGGAGAGCCCGCAGTGAGACAGCCCGCGCGGCGGGAAAGCTTTGCTGCAAAAGAGTCTCGAAGCGTTCGTTTCGCAATTTTATTAAATAATTTACATTTGGAGTAATACTTGTTTAGATTTTTTTCATTGAGGGCTTTACTCTGTTGTGCTACTATCTAAAAGAACGCTCTGGAAAAGAACGTTCTGAAGAAAACGAAGCTGACCTGTTTTTCGCAGTCACATTTACGCTGGCGAAATACAGCGGAAGGAGGCGGGCTTGAATGCAATTTTTATTTGGCTGCTATTGATTGCGGCACTGCTGCTGGTCGAAGCAATGACCGCGGGACTCACGACAATATGGTTTGCCGGCGGAGGCGTAGCTGCACTGGTCTGTGCTTTTCTGGGCGGACCTTTCTGGCTGCAGACCGGCCTGTTTGCGGCTGTATCGCTGATCCTTTTGCTGGTGACCCGTCCGCTCGCTCTTAAATATATGCGCAAGGGGAGCGGCAAAAACAGCCTGGATCTGATGATCGGGAAGGAAGTCCTGGTCACGGAGAAAATCGATAATCTCCAGGGGACCGGAGAGGCCCAGCTGGAAGGACAATACTGGATGGCAAGATCCGATGACAGTGACCAGACCATTGAAAAAGGAGAAGTGGCTGTCATAAAGTCCATACAGGGGGTCAAACTGATTGTCGCAAGAAAAAATAAAATGACAACAATATAGAAAGCGGCAGCACAGAAACTGCCTGTGCCGGCTTCTTTACGGCAGGCGCCGGTTTTATTCTTCATCGCGCAAGACTCGCGAGCGGGTCTTGAAATAATGCTTTGCTTTATAAAATGATTCAATCATTTTATAAAATAGATTAATCCATTGATTTAGAGAGGAGAATCAATATGGTATCTATGGTTTTTATTTTTCTGGTCATTATCATAATGCTTATGGTCGTGACATCCTGCATTAAGATCGTTCCACAGGAGCACGCCTACGTTCTCGAGAGACTGGGAACTTATCAGGACACATGGCCCGCGGGTCTTCATTTTAAGACTCCCTTCATCGACCGTGTTGCCCGCAGGGTAAATCTTAAGGAGCAGGTTGTGGATTTCCCGCCTCAGCCGGTTATCACAAAGGATAACGTCACGATGCAGATCGACTCCATCGTGTTCTTCCGGATCACTGACGCGAAACTCTATACCTACGGTGTGGAAAATCCCATCATGGCAATTGAAAATCTGACAGCTACCACTCTCCGTAATATCATCGGTGATATGGAACTGGATGAGACACTGACTTCCCGTGAGACCATCAACACCAGGATGCGCGCGTCTCTGGACGTCGCGACAGACCCCTGGGGAATCAAGGTCACCCGTGTCGAGCTCAAGAATATCACACCTCCCACTGCGATCCGTGAGGCAATGGAGAAGCAGATGAAGGCAGAGCGTGAGAGACGTGAATCCATCCTGAAGGCAGAAGGTGAAAAGAAGTCCGCAGTCCTCGTTGCAGAGGGCCGTAAGGAATCCCTGATCCTCCAGGCAGAAGCTGACAAGCAGGCCACCATTCTGGCAGCTGAAGCGCAGAAAGAGCGCATGCTGAAAGAGGCAGAGGGCCGTGCCGAAGCGATCCGCAAGGTGCAGGAGGCGAATGCGGACGGTATCCGCATGATCCGCGAGGCAGGCGCCGACCAGGCAGTCCTGACACTCAAGAGCCTGGAGGCATTTGCCCAGGCGGCAGACGGCAAGGCGACCAAGATCATCATCCCTTCCGAGATCCAGGGTATCGCCGGACTGGCAGCTTCCCTCAAGGGAATCGCGGAGACCGGAAACAGTGCCGGCGCGCAGGCTCCCGCGGCAAATACAGCAGACAAGAACGCGTAATCGAAGATCGAACGATCAGATATCGGATGAGCGCGATATTCGCACAACCGCCTGTTCATATAATCAAAAAAACTCCGCGGCAGATATTTTCTTCTGCCGCGGATGTCGATTAAACAGCGCAAAAAATCCGGGCTGACCATAGTCGCCCGCGGGATACAGCCGCCTCTTTAATACAACTGCCTCTTTAATACAACCGCCTCTTTAATACAACTGCCTCTTAACTGCGTCAGCAGCCGGGGAGCACCGGGGCGGCCCGGACGGCGGCGGACAGCGGGGGACGGCGGGAAACCGCGGTGAATAAATACACTGAATGCATATGCCCTGATATTTCCAGAAAGGACGAATTCATGATCAACCTCAAAGACAGAGATTTTTTAAAACTGCTGGATTTTACACCCGAAGAGATTTTTTCCCTTGTGGAACTCGCAGCTGACCTGAAGGAAAAGAAGAAAAAAGGAATCCCCCACAGGTACTGCGAGGGCAAGAACATTGCCCTGATCTTTGAAAAAACCAGCACCCGGACAAGATGCGCCTTTGAGGTAGCCGGTCATGATCTGGGAATGGGCGTCACCTATCTGGATCCGAGCGGATCCCAGATCGGGAAAAAGGAGAGCATTGCCGACACCGCCCGTGTTCTCGCAGGTATGTTCGACGGTATCGAGTACCGTGGTTTCGAACAGGAAATAGTGGAAGAACTGGCGAAATATTCAAAGGTCCCCGTCTGGAACGGCCTCACCAATGAGTTTCATCCCACCCAGATGCTCGCTGACCTCTTGACCATTCGAGAGAATTTCGGACGTATCAAGGGAATCAGGCTGAGCTTTTTCGGCGACTGCCGCTACAATATGGCAAATTCCTGGATGGTGACCGGCGCCAAGTGCGGCATGCATATCACCCTGTGCGCCAACCGAACTTATTTCCCGGATTCCGAACTTGTTAAGGAGTGCAAGGCTATTGCGGAGCAGACCGGAGGCAGCATCACCCTCGAGGAAGATCCCCGCGCAGGTGCCAAAGACGCCGATGTTCTCTACACGGACGTGTGGGTATCTATGGGAGAGCCTATGGAGGCATGGGCGGAGCGCATCGAGCAGATGAAGCCCTATCAGGTCACTGAAGAACTCATGGGCCTGGCTTCCGAAAACGCGATTTTCATGCACTGCCTGCCCGCTTTCCACGACCTCGGGACAACCATCGGAAGACAGATCCACGAGCAGTTCGGCCTGAAAGAACTCGAAGTGACCAACGAGGTCTTCGAGGGACCCGCTTCCCGCGTCTTTGAGGAGGCAGAAAACCGCATGCACACCATTAAGGCAGTGATTGCGGCAACTCTCATCTGATAGAATCCATATTCTGGACAGGCGTCAGGACAGGCGCTAAGATAAATATTCGGTCAGGCGCTAAAATATATTTTCAGGGCACGCACTAAGATAGAAAAATTTTCAGTCAGGTGCTAAGCTGCAAGTGCGAAATTAAGCGTTAAAAAAATAAGAGGAAACAATTCGGGCTCAGGGGCGGAAGTCTGTGAGCCCGAAATACCGGAAAAAGGACTGCAGGGTGGACAGAAAAAAAGAAATTCTGAGGCGGCTTACAGAGACAGATGGTTTTGTATCGGGGCAGGAACTGTGTGAAATGCTCCGGGTCTCCCGCACAGCTGTCTGGAAAAATATTCAAAAACTGAAAGAAGAGGGATATCCCATTGAGGCGGTGACCAATAAAGGCTACCGCCTCCTTTCGATGGAAGAAACAGATATTTTCAACCGGGAACAGATCGTCGGGAAACTCTCCACATCCTGGGCGGGGCGTCCTCTGATTTTTAAGGAGGAGACCGGATCCACCAATGATGATGTTTTTGCCCTGGCGGCGGAGGGATGTCCTCACGGGACGCTTGTCGTCGCGGCAAGACAGACTGCCGGCAAGGGCAGGCGCGGCAGGACCTGGATCTCCCCGCAGGAGGGGAACATTTATATGAGTATTCTCCTCAAACCTGACCTGCGCCCCGAAGTCACCCCCATGCTGACCGTCGTGATGGCCCTGTCGGTCTATCAGGCCGCGGAAAGCATCTGCGGGGATTCTGCCGGATGCCGGTTCGGCATCAAGTGGCCCAACGATATCGTAGCGTCTGTCGACGGCGGAGCTTATCGCAAACTCTGCGGAATCCTGACGGAAATGCGGATGGAGGACAGCGAGATCAGCGCGATCACCATCGGGACAGGACTCAACGTCAACCAGACCGAATTTGCCCCGGAAATCGCTGAGAACGCGACTTCTTTTTCCCTTTCCACGGGAAAAAAGATCAACCGCGCGGCACTGACCGCCGCCATATGGAACCACTTTGAAAAGAACTATGCCCTGTTTGTGCAGAATCAGGACTTTTCCGCCCTCCGCCCGGCCTATGAGGCAGGACTGGTGAACTGCGGAAAGAGCGTGCACGTGCTGGACCCCAGAGAGCCCTTTACCGGGACTGCCATCGGGATCAACGACTTGGGAGAACTCCTCGTGCAGCCAGACGGCGGCGGACCGGTCCGCGCCATCGGCTCCGGAGAAGTCTCTGTGCGCGGCGTGAAGGGCTATGTCTGAGCCGGATTCTGTATGCGGCGGAGGACAACTGCAGACAGAAAACGTTGAGAACAGAAAACTTTGAGAAACAACAAAGTTGAGAACGGACAAAATTGAGAACCGGCACAGTTGAGAATAGACAAAGTTGAGAACGGACAAAATTGAGAACCGGCAAAGTTGAGAAACAACAAAGTTGGGAACGGACAAAATTGAGAAACTACAAAGTTGAGAACAGAGATGAACAATGAAGAAGAGTTTGCCGGGCAGGACAAATACAGGATTATCATCTGCGGGGCAAATTCCTACGAGAAAAAGTACTTTTTTAATAAAAAATTCGATAGGCTTCCCGAGAACATCAAGGACGAACTGCATATTATCTGTGTACTCTTCACCGAGGAGGTCGGCGGAGTCTTTACTATTTCCTTTACTCCCTTCGGTCACATTGAGTTCGACATGCAGCACGCAGAGGACGATATGTTTTATGATGAGATCGGCGCCCGCCTTCTGATCAAGGAGATCCGCAGGAAGAAAAAAGAGATGCTGGACGCTCTCTCGATTTATTTCCGCGTGACTTTTTTGCATCAGAATCCGGCGGACCTCATCGAGAATTACGAGGAAGAAGAATAAATCGAAAGAAGGGAAGAAAGCAGGAACAGCTGATTAAATATTATGACAGAAAATAAAAACACGCCTTTTCAGATCGGAGAGGTAACAATTCCGGGCAGAGTCATCTTCGCGCCAATGGCAGGCGTCTCCGACCTGCCCTTCCGGCTTCTCTGCCATGAGCAGGGGGCGTCGCTCGTATGTATGGAGATGATCAGCGCCAAGGCGATTACCTATAACAATGCCCGCACTGCGGACCTCATGGAGACCAGCCCCGCGGAAGCACCGGTGTCGCTGCAGCTTTTCGGCTGTGAGCCGGAGACCATGACCCGTGCCTGCAGGATGATCGAGGACAGAACTTTTGATATTCTGGATATCAATATGGGATGCCCTGTACACAAAGTCGTCGCAAACGGCGAGGGATCTGCCCTGATGAAAAATCCTTCTCTGATCGAAAAAATGGTGGCGGCTGCCGTCGAGGGTACAAGCCGGCCGGTCACCGTCAAGATCCGGAGAGGATTTGAGGAAGGAAGCGACAATGCGGTTGAATGTGCGCTTGCCGCTCAGCAGGGAGGCGCTTCCGCCGTCGCCGTACATGGCAGGACCCGCGCCCAGATGTATTCGGGAAAGGCAGACTGGACCTGTATCGCCAGGGTAAAAGAGGCACTTGACATTCCCGTCATCGGAAACGGGGACATTGTGGACGGACCGTCCGCCCTGCGGATGATGGAGGAAACTGGATGCGACGCCGTGATGATCGCCCGTGCTGCCAGAGGAAACCCATGGATCTTCCGCGAAGTGACCAGTTATCTGACAGACCGGACGATACCCGAGCGCCCGGCGCGCCGCGTCATCGTCGGGATGATCATGCGCCATGCCCGCATGCTCTGTGAGTGCAAGGGAGAGAGAATCGGGATCCGCGAGATGAGGTCCCATGCGGCCCAGTATCTCACAGGTTTTCCCTCCGCCGCCCGCGTGCGAAATATGATCGTGAAGGTCAGCACTCTCAGGGAACTTGAACAGATTCTGAAAAAAGAATATCCCTACGCGGCGCAGTGATAAAAACAAGCAGAATTCCAGATTGAGATGAGATTACCGGTTTCGAATGCAGTATACAGAACACATGTCATAGATCGTTGATAAGACCTCATTACAGAGCCCGCCCGGGAATAATGCTCCCGGACGGGTTCTTTGCGTTTTTAAGGGCTCGTGGTTTTGTGTTTTTTTCATCAGCCGGAAACCGTCATCTATAAAGAATTTTCGGTCGACAGAAAAACTGCTATCCTTACAGAATTTGATATTGGACAGAAAAACCGCCATCCATACAGAAAAGTCTGCATGGATGGCGGCTGTCTGTCAATCATCCGAACGGGATGCCGGACGGCCGGCTTTAATCCGTCTGTGTAACAACTGCCGGCCCATATCCGGTGTCAGGCACTCAAGTGTCGGACTCTGAAGTGTCTGACCTTGAGGTGTCAGACCTTGATGTGTCAGACCATGAGGTTTCAGGCCCGGAATCCCATATTACATGGGTCTGGGTGTGTAGCTTGTGTGAAGGAGGCTGTGGGCTTTGGCCTTGCCGGGAGCCTCGAGGTATTCGTCATAGAGCATCTGGCAGACAGGGCTGTCGTGTGAGCAGCGCATGTCGTTCTCTTTGTCGGAATCGTAGAGGACTGCGGAGCGCAGGCTCTTGAGGTCGACATAGTTGCGGACGCTGTCGCTCTGGACAGGCTGGCCGCCGCCGTTGATGCAGCCGCCGGGGCATGCCATGATCTCGATGAAGAGATAATTCTTCTCTCCGCTCTGGATCATGTCGATGACCTTGCGGGCATTGCCAAGGCCGCTGGCGACACAGACATCGACTTCCGCGCCGTTGATGCGATAGGTGGCTTCCTTGATGCCCTGAGTTCCGCGGACATCCATGAAGTCGACCTTTTCGTTGGTTCCGTCCAGGATATTGGCAGCGGTACGAAGAGCCGCCTCCATAACACCGCCGGTGGCGCCGAAGATCTTGCCTGCACCCGATGCGATATCGAACGGATTGTCAAAGTCCTCTCCCTTGAGGTCTTTAAAGACGATACCGGCACCCTTGATCATGCGGGAGAGCTCCCTGGTGGTAAGGGCGACGTCGACATCCGGGATTCCCTGCTGGGCGAGTTCGGGGCGGGTGACCTCGAATTTCTTGGCCGTGCAGGGGATTACGCTGACGACAAACAGATCCTTGGGATCGATGTGGTTCTTCTGGCAGTAGTAGCTCTTGAGGATAGCGCCGAACATGCCCTGCGGGGATTTGCAGGTGGACAGGTGCGGCAGCATGGTGGGATAGTTGTGCTCCATGAACTTGATCCAGCCGGGGCAGCAGGAAGTGAACATGGGAAGCGGCGGCTTATCCAGCTTCTTGGAGGTGATGCGGTTGATGAGCTCGTTGGCCTCCTCGAGGATGGTGAGGTCCGCTGTGACGTTCATGTTGAAGACTTCCACGTCGCCCAGCATGCGGATGGCCTGGACCATCTGTCTCTCCACGTGGGTTCCCGGAGGCAGGTCGAAGCACTCGCCCAGGGTCGCTGCGATGGAGGGAGCGGTGAAGAAGACGACTTTCTTCTGAGGATCGGAGATGGCATCCCAGACATCGTCGATATTGCTCTTCTCATAGAGGGCGCCGACAGGACATGCGACGATACACTGGCCGCAGCCGACGCAGGATGTGGTATCAAGGCTCTGGTCGAAGGGAGATCCCACACGGACATCATAGCCGCGGCGGATCTGGCCGATGGCGCCGACAGTCTGCACGTTGTTGCAGGCGGAGACGCAGCGCAGGCACTGGATACATTTGTTGTTGTCGCGGACGACGTAAGGGGTTGCGTCATCGATCTCGTATGCGGGCTCTTCTCCCTTGAAGTGATCTTCGTCAATACCGTAGTCATAGGCCAGCTTCTGCAGTTCGCAGTGATTGCCGCGCACGCAGGAGAGACATTTTTTACGGTGTGTGGAGAGAATGAGTTCGATCGTGGTCTTTCTGGACGCGCGTACCGCCGCGGTGTTGGTCAGAACCTCAAGTCCTTCCTCAACGGGGTAGGTACAGGCTGCTGTCAGACCTCTTCTGCCTCTGATCTCGACCACGCAGACACGGCATGCGCCGATGCAGTTGATATCCTTGAGGTAGCACAGAGAAGGAATCTCAATATTTGCCGCCTTGGCCGCCTGCAGGATGCTGGTGCCCTCCGGAACAGTGACCGGGATATCATTGATTTTTAAGTTAATCATTTTTTTCACTTTTATCATCCCTCCTTATTCCATATAGACGGCATCGAACTTACAGTTCTGCTTGCAGAGACCGCACTTGATGCAGGTATCGATATCGATATGGTGAGGCTCCTTGACCGTGCCGCTGATGGCGCCCACAGGACAGTTCCTGGAGCAGAGCGTGCAGCCTTTGCACTTGTCGGGATCGATCTGATAATGCAGAAGCTCTTTGCACTTCTTGGCAGCGCATCTCTTGTTGACAATGTGTTCGACGTACTCTTCGCGGAAATAGCGGAGTGTGGAGGTGACGGGGTTGGAAGCCGTCTGTCCGAGCGCGCAGAGGCAGGAGACCTTCATGTGGGCTGCCAGCTCCTCGATCTTGTCGAGCTCCTCGAGAGTCGCTTTGCCGGTCGTGATGTCGTCCAGCATCTGCAGCAGACGGTGTGTGCCGATACGGCAGGGTGAACATTTGCCGCAGGACTCTTCGCAGATGAACTCCATGTAGAACTTGGCGATATCTACCATGCAGGTGTCTTCATCCATGACGATAAGTCCGCCGGAACCCATCATGGAGCCGATCCTTGCCAGGCTCTCATAGTCGATCGGGGTGTCAATATGGACTGAAGGGATACAGCCGCCGGAAGGTCCGCCGGTCTGGGCAGCCTTGAATTTCTTGCCGTTGGGGATGCCGCCGCCGATCTCCTCGATGATCTCGCGCAGGGTGGTGCCCATGGGGACTTCCACCAGGCCGACGTTGGTGATCTTGCCGCCGACCGCGAACACCTTGGTGCCCTTGGAGGTCTCGGTGCCGATGGAGGAATACCAGTCAGCACCCTTCAGAATGATCTGCGCAACGTTTGCGTAGGTCTCAACGTTGTTGAGGATCGTGGGTTTCTGGAACAGACCCTTGACAGCCGGGAAAGGAGGACGGGGACGAGGCTCGCCGCGCTTGCCTTCGATGGAGGTCATCAGAGCTGTCTCCTCGCCGCAGACGAATGCGCCTGCACCCAGACGAATGTCAATGTCGAAGCAGAAATCCGTGCGGAAGATGTTATCGCCCAGCAGGCCGTATTCACGGGCCTGAGCGATCGCGATGCGCAGACGCTCAACCGCGATGGGATACTCTGCACGCACATAGATATAACCCTGGCTGGCGCCGATCGCATAACCTGCGATCGCCATTGCCTCCAGAACCGCGTGGGGATCGCCTTCCAGAATGGAACGATCCATGAACGCGCCGGGGTCGCCTTCGTCGGCGTTGCAGCAGACATATTTAATGTCGGATTTTGTTGCTTTACAGAATGCCCATTTCCGGCCGGTGGGGAATCCCGCGCCGCCGCGGCCGCGCAGGCCGGAGGCCAGCATGGTATCGATGACCTGGTCCTGGGTCATCTCGGTGAGGACCTTGTGCAGGGCAAAATAGCCGTCCAGCGCAATGTACTCTTCAATATTTTCGGGATCGATCACGCCGCAGTTCTTGAGCGCGATACGCATCTGCTTGGCATAGAAATTGGTTTTGCTCAGCGGAAGAATCTCACCGTCCTCATGGACAGTTTCAGGATACAGAAGGTCCTTGCAGATGTTTCCGTTTATGATATGCTCATCAATGATCCTCTTGGCCCCTTCCGGCGTGGTCTGGGAATAGAAGGCACCTTCGGGGTAGACGATCACGATGGGACCCAGAGCGCAAAGACCGAAACATCCGGTCTTGACTACCAGGACATCCTCGATCCCCTTTGCCTTGAGCTCTTTTTCCAGAGCATCAATGACCTTCTTACTGCCGGAGGAGGTACATCCGGTACCGCCGCAGACCAGGATCTGTTTGCGGTATGCTGTGTGCTTTGCCATTTCTTCCGCCTGCGAAGCGACCAGCTTACGGACCATGACCAGCTCCTGATTTTTTTGTTTGATTTCCGTGAGCCTGTTCAATGTCATTGTCATGGCTTACACCTCCTCGTAGTAGGAATCAATGATCTTTACCGCTGACTCCGGCGTGCACTTGCCGTACACTTCACCATCAATGGTCATGACGGGGGCCAGGCCGCAGGCACCGAGACATCTGCAGCTCTCAATAGAGAAGAAGCCGTCTTCTGTGCACTCGCCTGCCTTGATTCCGAGCCTTTCCTCCAGCGCTGCCAGGATCTTGTCCGCGCCCTTGACATAACAGGCCGTTCCAAGACATACGCTGACTGTGTGCTCGCCCTTTGGTGTCAGAGTAAACTGCGAGTAAAATGTTGCGACACCGAACACCTGTGAAAGAGGAACACCCATCTCCTCGGCAATGATCTCCTGAACCTCCCTGGGCAGATATCCGTAGATTCCCTGTGCCTCCTGGAGTACAGGCATCATTGCTCCGGGCTGATCTTTGTGTTTTTTAATAAATTTCCGAAGCTCTCTTTCCTGTTTTGGCGTTCCCCGAAAAGCTGCATTAGCCATCGATTACCATCTCCTTTCCAAAACAATTGCAAAACTACTGCAGGAAACAACTGCCGCCCGGCCACAATATACCTTTCCGGAGGGACGGATTCCTGCGCCGGGCGTTCTCCCCGACTGTAAGACTTTATTACTAGAATTATACAATAAATAGAATCGAAAAAGTTAATTTTTTGACTAAAAGATAGTTTATAAATAGGTACTATCTGAAAAAAATATGTGCATACTGGACAAATATTTAGTTTTATAAGACTAACTAATTGTTCAAAAATGACAGATTCGGTGCCCGGGTGAAGGAAGCGGAACGATATGAAAGAGAGGGCGCGGTGAAATATAAAAGGAAAAGATGCGGCCGGTATTAAAAGGAGAGGATCCGATAAAATATATGGAAGATACGGCTGGCATAAAAGGAAAAGATGCAGCGAAATATAAAATATAAAAGGAAAAGACGCGGCCGGTATAAAAAGGAGAGGATCCGATAAAATATATGGAAGATACGGCTGATATAAAAGGAAGGGATGCAGCGGATTGAAAAAAGAATATGGGGATGAAAAAGCTTCAGGAACCGGATCCCGGAACCTGAAGCTTTTTTATGACACGGCCCGTGTAATGAATATTTCCGCCTTACGGCGGACACGGGCCGGTCGGGGGTAGAGGGCGGCGCGGCCGCCTCTACCCAATTGACACGGCCCGCGCAATGTATTTTCCGCCTTGCGGCGGACGCGGGCCGGTCGGGAGGGGGGTAAAGGGCGGCGTGGCCGCCTCTACCCTATTGACACAGCCCGCGCAATATATGTCCGCTATGCGGCGGACATAGACCGCATAATATATGTTCCGCTTTTACAGAAGAGACTTGATGCAGGCCTCCACTTTCGCCATGTCCGCGGTCGGCTCAAATCTGGCAGCGACATTTCCGTTTTTGTCGACAATGAACTTTGTGAAGTTCCACTTGATGTCAGGCTTTTTGTCCCAGTCAGGGTCTGCCTTTGAGAACATTTCCTCCAGCAGGGCCTTGAGCTCATGCTCGTCAAATCCCTCAAATCCCTTCTCGGACTTGAGCCATGTGTAGAGGGGAAGCTCGTTTTCTCCGTTCACATCCGACTTTTTCATCTGCGGGAAGGTTGTGTTGAAATGCAGTGTGCAGAACTCATGGATCTCATCGTCTGTTCCCGGAGCCTGTCCGCCGAACTGGTTGCAGGGAATGTCGAGAATTTCCAGCCCCTTGTCATGGTAATCCCTGTACAGCTGCTCGATCGGGGCATACTGCGGAGTGAACCCGCAGCCCGTGGCTGTATTCACGATCATGATGACCTTTCCTTTGTAATCTGCCAGATTCAGTGCTTCGCCTTTGCGGGTTGTGATTGTAAAATCGTAGATATTCATATCAAACCTCCGTAAATATCTCTGTCCCGGAAAATTCCGGAAAGCGAATAGAACTTTTTGGAACTTTCTGTTGACAGAGGGCACCGATAGATGTAAGATAAATTACATAAAGTTCCAGTCAATAGTTCCTTTAAGTTCACTTCAAGGATAACATTGACAGAGGGATGATGTCAATAGAACTTTCAGCGACAGAATCATATATGAGAGGAGAGCGCGCACATGGCTACATTTTCAGAAAAAGTAAAACATGCCAGATCCGAACTGGGACTGACGCAGGCGGAACTCGGCGAGGCGGCGGGAGTCTCGCTGAGAACGATCCTCGATTATGAAAAAGGAAAAAAAGTGCCGCGCCAGAGTACACTTCTGAAGCTTGCCGCGGCTCTGAAAGTATCTTCCAGATTTCTGAGCGATGACACCTGCGACAACCCCGTCGAAGACATCGGGAAAGACAGCTATATTATGGAGGCGCGCAGAAACTACGGCGCGAGGGGCGGCAGGGAGATCGACGCGCTGCTGAACGAAAGCGTGGCTCTCTTTGCCGGCGGAGACATCCCTCAGGAGGAGAAGGACCGGTTTTTTGAGGCTCTCATGACAGCTTATGTCAAGAGCAAAGAAGAAGCAAAAAAGATATACGGACACAGACAGGACAAATAATCCGTTCTTCAGGATTCTGTCAGCGGGGCTTCCCGGTGCCGTTACCTGACGGGAGGGATTGATCGATGAAATACGAATATATCAGCAGGGCTGTCCGGAAGCTGAAGAAGAAATACGGCACAGGGGATGTGCGGGAGCTGTGCGGAGCTCTGAAGATTGTCATTAACCCAGTGCCGATGGGAACCGGCAGGACGGCCGTCAAGGGCTTTTTCATCCGCAGCGCGAGGGTGAAGGTCATCACTATAAACAGCGACCTGCCGGAGATCGTCCGGCGCTTCATACTGGCCCATGAGCTGGGGCACGCTGTTCTTCACGGCAGCAGCGGATGCAATACCTTTCATGACGTCACGCTCTACGATGACAGCTCGGAAACAGAAAAGGAGGCGAATCTTTTTGCCGCGGAACTGCTGATGAATGACGAGGATGTGCTTGACCAGATCAACAATGACGGCACATTTTTTTCAGCTGCTTCAATGCTGGGAGTTCCCATGGAGCTCCTGGATTTCAAGTTCCGCATGATGAAGTGGAAAGGCTATAAACTGGTTGAGCCGCCGGTCGTGTCGCGAAGCGATTTTCTGAAGGAGATTCCCATACCGGAGAATCATGACGATGACTACGCGTGACCGGACACAGGCATGATGAAAGCACCGGGGAAAACAGCCGCGGGTGCAGGAGGCTGAGATGTGCGGGTCGGATCACGGCGCCGGAAAACGGCCGGACTATGCAGGACAGAGTCCGGAGCCGCAGGAGAGTATAAGCGGCAGATGCGGACCTGCGGACAATGCAGGGGACAGGCAGTTAAGCGGCAGATGCGGACCTGCGGACAATACAGGGTGCGGGCAGGCGAGAGTTTATATTGCCATTGACATGAAGTCCTTTTACGCGTCTGTCGAGTGTGTCCATCGGGGAATGGATCCCCTTAAGGCCAATCTGCTCGTGGCGGACCCGTCCCGTTCGGATCAGACGATCTGTCTTGCAGTCAGTCCGGCGCTGAAAGCCATCGGAGTTCCCAGCCGTCCCAGGCTCTTTGAGGCCAAACAGGCAATACGCAGATACGAGCGGAAGCACCGCACGAAAATCTGCTACGAGACGGCTGTTCCGCGAATGGCGGAGTATGAACGAGTATCGGCGAAAATCTATTCGGTGTATCTGAAATATATAGCGCCGGAGGACGTTCACGTGTATTCCATAGATGAGGTATTCATCGACTGCACGCCCTATCTGCACTTTTATGCCGCCCAGGCGGAGAAGAAGTCAAAAGAGAGCGGAAAAAAAGTCCACCCGGCCCACGTAATGGCCATGACCATCATCCGGGATGTCCTCAGAACGACAGGTATTACGGCCACTGTCGGGATCGGTACGAACCTGTATCTGGCAAAGGTCGCCATGGATATAGTGGCGAAAAAAGCCCCGCCGGACAGAGATGGGGTGAGGATCGCGGAGCTGAATGAAGACTCCTACTGTTACCTTCTCTGGGATCATCAGCCACTCACCGATTTCTGGCAGATCGGACCCGGGAAAATGCGGCGCCTGCACTCTTACCATCTGTATACGATGGGAGAAATTGCGGCCAGATCGCAGTGGGATGAAGCCATGTTTTATAAGGTCTTCGGAATCGACGGAGAAATCCTGATCGACCACGCCTGGGGCATCGAACCCGTGACAATGAGGGATATCAAGAGCTACCGGACGGATGACCACAGCATCTCCAACGGACAGGTCCTGCCCAGAACCTATGAGTATGACGAAGCCCGCATCGCGTTTGCGGAGATGATAGATCTCCTCTGCGAGCAGATGTACAGAAAAAAAGTGATCTGCAGGGGAGTGACATGGTGGGTCAGTTATGACTGGAAGAGCCTGGAGCACTGCCCGGAATACAACGGAGACCTGTCGGTTGACTTCTATGGCAGGCTGCATCCGAGACATTCGGGGGGAACCCTCCGTCTGTCCGTTCCGTCCAACAGCGTCTCCACGATCCGGAAAGGTCTGCTTGACCAGTTTGACAAAAGGACAGACCACAGGCTGCTGTACAGAAGACTCGGTGTCAGCGCCATACAGGTGAAAGAAGATTCAGGGACATTCCAGATGGATCTCTTTACGGACTATGATGCCCTGGAGAGAGAACGAAGGATCCAGGGGGCCATGCTGGAAATCCGCCGGCGTTTTGGCCCCAATGCTGTCCTCAGGGGAATGAACCTGCTCGACGGCGCGATGACAAGGGAACGCAATACGCAGATCGGCGGACACAAGGCATAGTATAAAGCATAGCAAGAGGTATAGTGCAAGACTTAGTCCGGGGAATAGTGCAAGACTTAGTCCGGGGCATAGTCTTTCGACGCGCATGCTGCGGGATTCTGAATATGAGAGGGGATGATCATGTGCTTTCCGAAGCGGTGTATGAAAGTATAGGAATAATGCCCATGCCGGTCAATTTTCGCCATGCGGAGGTCTTCCGGCGGGGAAGGCCCCGGCACGGAAAGCCGGGGAAACTGTCCACTTATGATGCTTTTTACATAAAGCATCCCCCCATGGACACGGTCCGCCGGGCCAAGCTCTTCTCATCATTTGACGCGCTGAAAGGTTTCGGGGACTGCATTGCCTCGAAGGAGGTGCTGTACGAGGAAAGGCATGAACTGACAGAGGAGGAAAAAGGGGAGCTGGACCGCCGCCTCTCGATCCTCCGGAGCCTGACCGCTTCCGGCCGCCTGGCAAGGCAGAACAAAGTGGCAGTGAAGATTACCCGCTTCGTGCCCTGTACAGATCCGGAATCTGACTCCTGCGGAACGGGGCGCGGACAGTACGAGACTGTTTCGGGAATCGTGCGCAGGGTGGACGTGTACAGAAGGACGATAGTCGTGGGAGAGGAGAAAATCAGCCTTGACGCGGTGACAGAGATATGGGGAAACCCGATTCTGGAGCAGGACTCCGGCATGTGCTGACGTCCTGACGAACAGTATGGCCTGAAAGAGTAAACCGGGATGACGCACGGCATGGCCTGAAAGAGTAAACTGAAGTAAACTGAGATGACGCACGGGGACAATCTCCGTGTCCTTACCAGGAATATTTATATATGAATAATGAAAATATTGCACTGAAGACCTGGGGGATGCTGATCATGCTGTCCGCGTCCGTCTGCTTTTCAATCGGAGGTCTTCTGATCAAGATAATTCCCTGGAATCCGTTCGCGATCAATGGATCCAGGAACCTGATCGCCGCCTGTGTGATCGGCCTGTATATTTACTTTACCGGACATCGCATGAAGTTCAATTTCACGGTTCTGGCGGGCGCTGTATGTATGGCCGGGGTCACGACGCTCTTTACGGTCGCGAACAAGCTGACCACTGCCGGGAACGCGATCGTCCTTCAGTATACCGAGCCGGTCTGGGTCATCCTGCTGATGTTTGTCTTTTTCAGGAAAAAGCCCTCCGGGCTTGAGATTATCACGATCATATCAGTGCTGATCGGAATACTCTGCTTCTTTTTTGACAGCCTTTCGACAGGAAAGGTGATGGGAGACTTCATTGCGGTCTTATCCGGACTGTTCTACGCGGGAATGTTCATGCTCAATCAGTTTAAAGAGGGAGACGCCCTGTCCTCTATGGTAATCGGGCAGCTTCTGTGCGGTGTTTTTCTGACTCCGATGGTCCTGCGGGAAACAGTTTTTTCTCCGTCTGTTCTGGCCGCAGTTTTCGTTCTGGGCACGGTCCAGGTCGGCCTGGCCTATATTCTGTTTTCCATAGGAACGAAGCTGACAGATCCGGTCACGGCATCGATCATCAATGCCGCGGAGCCCATTCTGAATCCCATTCTGGTCGCGGTGTTTTACGGCGAGGTGCTGGGCCGGCTGTCCCTGGCAGGGGCCGCAATTGTAATCGGAAGCATCCTTTTCTACAACATTCGTCAGTCCGGACTATGGAAAAGTCAGACCGGATTTCAGAAGTTCAGCCGGGAGGAAAGAATCGCTTTTTATGAGCAAATCTTTGACCAGCTGAGTGCGGCAGATCCGGAGACAGACCTTTCCGATGAAATGAAGAGACAATACAGGCTTCTGGAGGAGTATTACACATCCGGGGAATGGCGCGGGGATTACGAGGCGGATGAAGCGGGACTGCTTCCGCCGGATTTAAAACGAGGGGTGCTCTCACAGGACGGTGTATATAATCTGTTGGAACACTTTAAAGAAGGAAGATAAGGATTCACTGGAGTATTCCGGGTGCCCTGCCGCTCGCAAGAGCGGCAGTCTGAAGCGTTTTCGCGCAGGCGAAAACGGTGAAGAATCACAGGAAGTTTGTGCTCCGGCACAAACTTCGGGAGTGAAAGAAATGCTATCGAGAATTTTTTTCACTCTTTACACTTCTGATAAATCTGATAGAATAGGACGGTAATGAAAACCATTTAAATCACATCACCGTTGTGATAAGGAGAGTATTGAAAAATGGAAAAATTCTTTAAGATCCAAGAACATGGTTCAACCGTTGAACGGGAGTTGACCGCTGGATTGACGACATTTATGACTATGGCGTATATCCTTGCGGTTAATCCCGGTATTCTGAGTGCTTCAGGAATGGACGCGGGCGCTATCTTTACAGCCACTGCACTTGCATCGGCATTTGCTTCTTTCCTGATGGGATTCCTTGCTAACCTTCCTTTCGTGCTTTCGGCAGGAATGGGCCTCAACGCGTATTTCGCTTATACTGTTGTTCAGGGTATGGGATACTCATGGCAGATGGCCCTGACAGCTGTATTTGTAGAAGGTCTCATTTTCATTATCCTTTCACTCACCAATGTACGTGAGGCTATCTTTAATGCTATTCCCGAATCGCTCAAGATTGCGGTGTCCGTAGGTATCGGCCTTTTCATCACATTTATCGGCCTTCAGAATGCCCATATCGTAGTCGGAAGCTCTACACTGGTCTCGCTCTTTTCCTTTAAAGGATCTCTTGCCGCCGGTACTTTCCGCAGCGAGGGCGTCACTGTTCTGCTTGCCCTGGCAGGTATCATGATCACAGCATTTTTGATGCTGCACAATGTCAAGGGAAATATTCTTCTTGGAATTGTCATCACCTGGGTTCTGGGCATCATCTGCCAGCTCACAGGTATCTATATTCCCAATCCCGAGGCTGGATTCTACAGTGTAATCCCTTCAGGAATCGTTTCTATGCCTGCGTCACTGGCGCCCACACTTTTCAAGATCGATCCTTCAAGCATTTTTTCGATAGACTTCGTAGTCGTCATGCTTGCCTTCCTGTTTGTCGATATGTTTGATACACTGGGAACTCTGATCGGCTGTGCAGCCAAGGCTGAACTTCTTGATGAGAAGGGCCGTCTCCCCGGCATCCGCGGAGCTCTTCTTTCTGATGCGGTCGGCACAATGGTCGGAGCTCTGATGGGAACCTCCACGATCACCACTTTCGTTGAGTCTGCATCCGGTATCGCAGAAGGCGGACGCACAGGACTTACTGCGATTGCGGCAGGTTTTCTCTTCCTGGTTTCGCTCTTCTTCTCACCCCTGTTCCTCACGATTCCTTCCTTTGCCACTGCGCCTGCACTGGTCATGGTCGGTTATCTGATGATGCAGTCGGTAGGAAAAATCAGATGGAACAGCCTGCTTGAGTCCATCCCGGCCTTTATCTGCATGGCATCCATGGGATTCATGTACTCCATCTCTGAGGGCATCTGCTTCGGAATTATTTCTTACACATTCCTTCACGTCGTCGGCGGAAAGGGCAAAGAAGTGACTCCTCTTATGTATGTCCTGACAGTTGTCTTTATCTTGAAGTACTTTGTCATCTAAATCTGAATCCGGATTAAATATTACCGGACCTGAATCTGGTACTGCGTCAGATTATGAATCTGCCGGACCTGAAATAATGACGGTGCACGGTTGAAAATCTGTTGGACCTGAAATAATGACTGCGGGAGGATATTCTCTGCAGTGTCGTAACTCCCGGGCGGCTCTTTGAGCCGCCCGTTTGCTTCAGATGGGGCGGTGCGCCGCCTTAGTCTTTTTTCAGAAATCAGAATTCAACGGGACAGAATCCTGCTTCCCGGATCTGCTGCGGCCAACGATTAAGCTGACGAAGGAGTAGAATAGGCTTATGAAACTGGAGAAAACGATCTGCCCCTATTGCGGTGCGGGACTGAAGATAGAATACGGACAGAGAACGGTTGAGTGTCAATATTGTAAAAGTACGGTATTGATTCAGGATGACGCCGATAATATTGTTGAGGACAATATTGAGCATGAACCGTATCCTCCCGACACAGAAAGAAATCGTAAAGGGACTGATTCTGCGCCGGGACGAAGATTTAACCGTCTGTTTCCGCCCCCCGGATTCCGCACAAAGAATCCTTTGCACATGATAATAGCTATAACGGGATATCTCCTGATCATAGTTTCTGCCCGGGAAATGGATACTATTCTGGATACTGTGTTCTTTACAGTAATCTTCCTTTCCGCGGTTGATATTTTCACCAACTGGACGGGATTTTTCTCCGGACTTCCGGGAGTGAACAGCCGAAACACACTGATCCGGATTTTGATGAAGCTGGTTTGGAGCCTGGTCGTTTCTATTGCATGGGCTTTGGTTTTGGTCTCCATAGAGATGATTTTTGGCATGTAAGGGTTTTGTGGAAAAACCGGAGAGAATCCGGGAAAGGCGATGTCTGTGCACCAAAGTGCTCCGGTAGGCTTTGCAAGACTGATAAAGGAAGTGGAAAATGAAAAAGATTCAGTTAAATAATGAACTGACACTGACATATCCGGAAGGATTTCGTGCGATGGGGAAAGAGGAACTCGAAAAACACCAGTATTTCGGTGAGGCTCCCGCCTGGAGTATTTCGGATTCCGGGAGACATGTGATGATCTCTATAGCCTGGAAGAAAACCAATGGATTCGTGGCTAAGCTTCTGAACACAAAAGATATCGTCAAAAAAATGGAAGCGGGGATCAGGAACCCCATGCAGCAGTATGGATATCACCTTGAGGAATTCCTCTCCCTTGAGGCGGGCGGTAAAAATGCCGACGGATATCGCTACTCCTATACGGTACAGGAGACAGGCATGTCCGGAGAGTCTCTCTGCATCAAAAACAAAAATACCTTTTATTACATCCACTGCTATTACCGCACTGAACTGAAAGAGGAGAGCATAGAGCTCTTTGAGAAAATGATCAGAGAGATAGTCTGGAGCTGATATTGTGCAAGGAAGGAATGCAGGCCGTCCAAAAAATGCTGAAATCTCATTGAATAGGGTAGAGGCGGCCGCGCCGCCCTCTACCCCCGACCGGCCCGCGTCCGCCGCAGGGCGGAAAATACATTACGCGGGCCGTGTCATAAGAAAAAGCCGACATGTAAGATGTGACTTACATGTCGGCTTTTTCTGTGTTGCTGCCTTTCAGACTGAAAAAGAAAAGGGAACAAAAGAGACATGCCTGTACTATGGATTCCGGCAGGATGACACTCCTGAAAAGGTTCAATGTCGGTTTGTTTATCAAAATTTGCGTCAACATGTAACATGTGGGCAGACAGCCCACCATTTTAATTTTTGATAAAGATAGAATACTCAAAATGACATTTATGATATCCCCGCGGCAAAGTCCCCCGCGGCAAAGGCCCTGCGGAACAGCTTCTGTGGGTGAAAGACCGGTCGTGGATCACTTTACCGTCTATGCTGTCAGGCGAAAGTCAGAGCAGAAGACGGTGGGCGGCAGCTCATGATACCGGCTTGCTTGATGCAGTCAACAAAGATAGTGAGAATAAGAAGGAGGAAACCAGAACATGAAAAAAGAAGGACCGGGAGAGAAAGTAAAAATCAGGTGGAAGCGGTGGACAGCTGCATTGCTGTCTGCGGCACTGCTGGCCTGGGCGATCCCATTCAGTGTCTTCGCGGGTGAGGCAGGCATTTTTGACGGACAAAATACTGCGGAATCCGATTATGGAGCCAAGGATGAAAGTGTCTATATGGACAAGCCTGTATACGAAGAAGATACAGCCTTTGAAGAAGACACTGCGTCCGAAGATGACGCGGCATCCGTAGAAGACACAGCGATCGAAGAGAATGCGGCATCCGGAGAAGACATAACAGTCAAAGAGAGTACACCGATTGAAAACGGAACAGAAGATGACGATTCTGTCGATGACGCTGAACAAAGAGGAAATACAGTTGGATCGGGAGTATGCGGAGACGGCCTTACATGGGCGCTGGATGAGGATGGAAGGCTGTTTATTGACGGAAGCGGTGAGATGTATGATTTCAGCGTCGATTCCGATAATGACAGCGATGGCGACATTCTGCCGCCCTGGTTTGATTATAGAGAACAAGTGGTAAATGTGCTGATTGGAGAAGGCGCAATATCTGTAGGGAATTACGCTTTTTACGGATGTAATCCGAAAACCATCTCTATCCCTGACAGTGTTGTATCAATCAGTGATCTGCCGGGAAGTGTTGAGAGTATTAACTGTGCATGTGATTCTTATGCCCGGAACTGGGCGGAGACCAATGGTTTTAATGCGGTATTTGAACATACAGCAGCAAACGATATCGGATATGCGGCAACCTGTACGGATACAGGTTTGACGGACGGCAGCCACTGCGCATTATGCGGTGAGGTGCTGACGGCCCAGGAGGAGATACCGGCCGGAGGACATGTCTGGCAGGAGAATTACACGGTCGATCAGGAAGCGACAGACTTAGAAGACGGAAGGAAATCCATTCACTGCTCCAACTGCGATGCTGTTAAGGATGAGCAGATCATACCTGCCGGCAGCAATTCAACCGGTGAATTGATCACAGAGAACCCTGCAGAATCAGCCGAAGAGAATCCTGCAGAATCAACTACAGAGAACCCTGCAGAATCAGCCGAAGAGAACCCTGCAGAATCAGCCGAAGAGAATCCTGCAGAATCAACCACAGAGAACCCTGCAGAATCAGTCGAAGAGAACCCTGCAGAATCAACCACAGAGAACCCTGCAGAATCAGTCGAAGAGAACCCTGCAGAATCAAACGCGGAGAATTCTGCAGAATCGGTCTCGGAGAATCCGGCAGCAGAGGGGGAGAACCTGAATGAGGGGCAGAATCCTGAGGAATCTTCCGGAGAAGATCCCGCCGAACCCGAAGCAAAGTCCATCGAGCCCACTCTGATTCTGTCCGCGGAGAAGTTTGTCTATAACGGGAAATCACAGAAACCTTCTGTCACGGTCAAAAACCAGGATGAAATCATTTCCCCTGATCACTATACCGTGACATTTGACAGCGATCCTGTAAACGTCGGGACTTATCACGTGAATGTTCAGATGACGGGCGAATACGAGGGAAGCGCTTCAGAGTCTTATTCCATTGTTGCCAAAAAGATCACTCCTGGAGTGACACTTTCAAATACAGCATTCACTTATAACGGGAAAGAACAGAAACCGACTGTCACCGTGAAGGACGGAACGACAACACTTGACGCATCCGATTATACCGTGACTTATGGATCCGGCAGGAAAAATGTTGGCAGTTATAATGTCACAGTCAAAATGAAGGGAAACTATTCCGGAACAAAGACCGTGACATTCAAGATCACTGCCAAGAAGATTACTCCCGCAGTGACATTATCCAAAACTGCATTCACTTACAACGGGAAAGAACAGAAACCGACTGTCACCGTGAAGGACGGAACGACGACACTTGGCACGTCTGATTATACTGTGACTTATGGATCCGGCAGAAAAAATGCAGGTACTTATAATGTGCTGGTCAGAATGAAAGGAAATTATTCCGGATCAAGGACCGTGACATATAAGATCACTGCAAAAAAGATCACTCCCGCAGTGACTTTGTCCAGGACTGCATTCACTTACAACGGGAAAGTCCAGAAACCGACTGTCACTGTGAAGGACGGATCGACTGTCCTCACTGCATCCAACTACACTGTGACCTATGGATCCGGCAGGAAAAATGTGGGCATCTATAATGTACTGGTCACAATGAAAGGAAATTATTCCGGGAGCAGGAAAGTACAATTTGAAATTGTTCCCAAAGGGACAAGTATTTCTTCGCTTAAAGCTGGAAAAAACACTCTGACAGTCAACTGGAATAAACAGGCGGTACAGACTACGGGATATCAGATCCAGTATTCCGTGAAATCTGATTTTTCCAAAGCAGCCGCGGTCACTGTTTCAAATAACGGGACTGTTACCAGAAACATAGGCGGTCTTACAAGAGGCTGTACTTATTACGTGCGTATCAGGACCTACAAAACAGTTGGCGGATCAAACAGGTATTCGTCCTGGTCTTCTAAGAAGACTGCAAAGATCACCCTGGGGACGGCATCTGTGTTCGCGAAAACGCCGGTCGTAAAAGTGGCAACTGCAGACAAGCGGTTCACAAATACCGTATCCTGGAATAAACTGAGCGGTGCCTCCGGATATGAGATTAGTTTTAAAAAAGGCAATGGATCATGGACGGTTCTTAAAAGGGCCAACCAGCTAAAGATAAACCATGATGTCACCCATGGAGTGTACTATTACTACCGCGTCAGAGCTTATTCCGACAAAAAGGACGGCTCCAGGGTATACGGCGGCTACTCGAATACCGTCAGAAAGATACAATACTATTCACCCTCTTTCAGTGTTTTAACATTGGGTAAAACCGACCCGGAAATCAGCTTTTATATGATGTCTGTCACTAACAACGGGAATTATAACCTGGTTTTCTATTCGCGAAATTCCATGATGATCGACAGTGATTATGCAAGTTATAACAGGGATACTTTCCTCATAGACACCGATGATCTTACTGAGAATCACACTTTAAGGAAGGTGTCATCATTAACGATCGCGCCCGGCGATACGAAAATTCTGATATACTGGGTAAAAGGCGACCCCACGTGGGTGGATTCCAGAACGACTCTTTTTTATGAATTCAAGTACGACGGGATAGAGTATGCCGGTTATACCAGCCATAACTCAGGGTCACATTATTATAAAAAATAAGCGGAAGCCATTTTATAGAAGGGGAGTGCCCGCGGCAGAATATTCTGCTGTCGGGCTATGCGGGCCGTGTTCGCTGAAAGACGGAAAATGATATTCAGCTGCACTGTGCGGCCTGTGGCATTTGCAAGACCTGTGCCATCTGCGGGGCCTGAGCCATTTGCGAAGGCCGCGCCCATAGAGTTTTCAATAATAGGGTAGAGGCGGCCGCGCCGCCCTCTACCCCTCGACCGGTCCGCGTCCGCCGCAGGGCGGAAAATATATTACGCGGGCCGTGTCATAAGAAAAACCTCAGATGACCTGACTGGCAGGTCTTCTGAGGTTTTTGGATTTAAAGGAAAAACATTGATATGCCAGTCTTGTATCCGCGAGGCTTGTGACCGGCGATAAGCGGATTTTGTATCCGCGAGGCCGGTCCCCGGCGATAAGTGGAGCTTGTATCCGCGAGGCTTGTCCTTTGTTCCCGGCGGTACGATGGTCTGATGGTCTTGAACTCAGACCAGATAACCGGACATGGTGGACTCGGCCAGCAGGCGGCTGTCTTCGTCGTGCCCGACCTCTGCGATGCTGGACAGGTGGTTGGCGATTCGGTTGATGGAATTGATGGCCTCGATAAAAGTCAGACCCTGTTCAAATGTACATTCGCCTTCGTGGACACGTTTCATGTGTCCGGCTTCCGCGATGTTTGCGTCACGCACGATGTCGGTCTCCTTGCTGCGGATATCCCGGTACATATCCTCTGTCAGGGTACGGTCCAGGAAATGGGGCATGACTTCATCCAGAAGACGGGAGCACTCGTCGGCGATGTGTATCAATTCATTAATGGCCTGTTCCGAATAGCTGATTTTAGCATCGACATTCTTCTCATTCTGCACCCAGATCTTCACGCAATGGTCACCGATCTGTTCCAGATCGTTGATGGCCTGGAAGCAGGAACCCATATAGTGGGCGACGTTGTAGGGGAGACGGCGGTTGTTGGCCTGCATCAGATAGCCGGAGATCTCTCCTGTCAGGTAATCGAGCACTTCTTCGTTGTCACGGATTTTGCCGTCGGAACTCAGATCTCCGTTAGCCAGTCCATCGATAGCGAGCTGGAAACTGGTGCGGATCAGGTCGACCATGCGGCCGATCTCTTTGCTGACCTGGAGGACGGTGACGTTGGGGTTACCGACAAGGTTCTTATCGATATATTCCAGACGGAAGGCGGACTCGTGAGCCTGTTTGGGAATAAATTTATAAGTCAGCTTAACCACCTGGTTTGTCAGGGGCAGAAGGACCAGAGCGGTGACCAGCTTGAAAAGGATATGGAAGGCGGAAATCTGAAAGGCGGGAGCGGCAATCACACCTTCAAGGACCTTGGTCAGAGGTGTGATCATGATAAGAGGCATGAAGATGACTGCGCCGATCAGGTTGTAAATCAGATAGATGAATGCCGCGCGCTTGGCATTGTTCTTGGCGTTCAGAGCGGACAGAAGGGGAGGCGTGGACGAACCTACGTTGATGCCGCATACCAGGAAGGTCGCGAATTGCAGAGGCATCAGTCCCTGCATGGCCAGAGCCTGCAGGATACCGACAGAAGCGGAGGATGACTGGAGGATCGCGCAGAGCAGGACACCGACCAGAAAGCCCAGAATAGGATTCGTGGCGTTCATGATAAATTTCTGGAAAACGGGAGAATCCTTGAGAGGGGACATCGAAGAGGACATGGTCTTCAGACCCTGGAACAGCAGTCCGAAACCAAGAATAACCTGGCCGATGTATTTGGTCCTTTTGCGCTTGGCATAGAGCAGCAGCAGTGCTCCGATGGCGATACAGATCGGAGCCAGCGCGGAAACATCCAGAGCGATCAGGATCGAAGTGATAGTGGTACCGATGTTGGCACCCATGATGACTCCTGTCGCCTGGGCAAGATCCATGATGCCCGCGTTGATGAAGCCCATGACCATGACTGTAGTCGCTGATGAGGATTGGATAACGACGGTGACGACCGTACCGATCAGAAATCCCATGATCGGCTTACGGGTCAGCTTCTCCAGCAGATCCTTCATCTTGGAACCCGCTGCCAGGTTCAGACCTTCTCCCATGTAATGCATGCCGAAAAGGAATGCGCCCAGACCGCCTAATAGCGATATAATACTTCCGATTCCCATAGTGATACTCCCTTTACAGTGATTAGAGATGTTTTCGTGACAATGATTTGTGTGTATAAATACATGGGGGATCTGGAAACAAAGTCCCGGAGTGAACCCGCAGGTGTTCGCAAATTTCTGCTATTTTATATCACACATCTCTAATGATAACGCAAATGATGCCGTGTGTAAGCAAGAAACTGCAAATTAAAAGTTAAGTTTATGTTAATTCATATCAAATCGTTCATCGATTGACCCTAAAGAGAAAATCAGGCGTGCGCCCCGGGTATCAAAGCAACAGTGAAGGTCTGTTTTTGACCATCATCGCAGAGAAAGGGCCGACATGCCCACCGGAGATCAAACGAACAGCGAGGGCCTGTTTTTGCCAAGGATTGCCTGTAATAGTCTATTGTGTTCGAAGTATTCCAAGGTGATGCCGCATTCGCCGATATTTCTTGCCTTTTCCTTTTTGACGCCTTTTTTGAAATCGGCGTGATAATCCGATCCTCCGGAGATGATGGCGACGCGTTCCGCATAGCGCTCCAGCACTTCCCGCTCGATCTGTTCCGGCGTCAGGTCTCCACCGTAACTTGTCTTTGAGTAGGGATAGCAGGCCTCGATGCCGTCCAGTCCGGCTTCGATCAGGCGGTCAATGTAGGCTGCGCGGCCCATGGTTCCATCCGGAAGCCGGACGGGTTCATTGACCAGGTAGGGATGGGCCATGATTGCGACGCCTCCGCAGCGGTGAACCTGGCGGATCACTTCCACGGGATCCGGCTTTTCCCTCAGAATCTGGTATGCGGGGGTGTTTTTGACCATGAGTTTGGCGGCGCTCCAGTCCTTTTGATAGCCTTTGCGCGCGATCAGCTCAAAGATCATCTTTTTCTGGACCTGGTCCTCAGCGACAGGACTGCCGCTGTTTTCCAGGACTTCTTCCCAGGTCATTTCCATTCCGTCCGCAGACAGACGCCTGACCAGCTCCCTGTAACTACCGACCTTTGATTCCACGACTGATTTTTCCAATGCGTCGAACCAGGGATCCGTCCAGTCACAGCCCAGGCAGACTATGTGGCAGTCTTCGGCTGTGGTCTCACAGGAAATCTCGATACCGCGCAGAAGGCGCAGTCCTCTGGACCAGGCGTAGTCGACTGCATCCACACAGGAAGAGCCAGCCTCTGTGAAAGAACCGGATTCTCCGTCGGTCTCTGAAAAAGACTCAGATCTTCTGGAATCCTTTGAAAAAGACTCAGGTCCGGGGGCGGCTTTAAAAAAAGACTCAGGTCCGGGGGCGGCTTTAAAAAAAGATTCAGGTCCGGGGGCGGATTTTGAAAAAGGCTCAGGTTTTCCGGCGGCTCCTTCATCGCTTTTTCCCGGGGCTTTTCCTGAATTACAGATTCGAATTTCTCTGGGAGGCCGGATATCGTGGTCAGTGACAGCAAGGACTTTCATGCCAAGCCCTGCTGCGCGGTCAATGAGCTCCTGAGGAGTATCCGCACCATCGGATCTTGTGGTATGGCAGTGAAGGTCTACCGGATAATTCGGCAGATAAGCGGCTGTATCTGAGGCGGGAGAGTGAAAAATATTTGCATTCATACCTGCGGCTTTGACCTCCTGTTCACAAACATGTATGAAGAAACTGCGCGCTGCTGCGCTCTTGCGGGCTCACAGCAGTGTGTGAAGGGATAAATCTGCATTTACAGCGTCATGAAGCCATAGAGCTCAGATCCTGTCCTTTGTAAAGATTTCCATATGCTCGCGGGCTGTGGCCCTGATCGCGCGGGTCAGGTACCTGTCGAAACCGACGGGATCGAGCTTGTCCGGGAATTCGGTAAAATAAGCTTTACAGGTGTCGAGATAGGCGTGTTTGATGGCGGTCGATACGTTGACTTTTGCGCCGCCGTTCCGGATCAGTCTGCGGAAAGTCTCTTCGGACAGGCCGGTTCCGCCGTGGATCACGACCGGTGCCTCCACTGCTGTTTTCAGCTCCGCGACCAGATTGAAATTGATCGTGGGCGTGCCGATATAGACCCCGTGTGCAGTGCCGATCGCCGGCGCATAGGCATCGATCCCGGATTCGCGGACAAAATAGATGGAATCTTCAAGACCTGCAAGGGATGCGTCCTCAGCGGAGACCTTCACTGCATCTTCGACACCGACGATCCTGCCGAACTCACCCTCAACGTCCACACCCCTGCTGTGGGCATATTTTACGACTTCGCGGCAGCCGGCGATATTCTCCTCGAGGGAAAGTCTGGATCCGTCGTACATGACTGAATCCCAGCCGGCATCCACGCACGCTTTGGCCAGTTCAATATCCTGACAGTGGTCCAGATGGATCAGCACATTTACAGATGCCTCTTCCGCGATCAGGCGGAGCATGGCTCCCAGCTTTGCGGGGCCGAACTCTTTTACTGTCACAACAGATGTCTGCAGGATGACCGGGACATCCAGTTCTGCGGCCGCCTGTACAACAGCGCTTGCGGACAAGTAGTTGAAAATATTGAAAGCGCCTACTGCATATCTGCCGGCCTTTGCCTGCTGCAGTTCCTCCAGAAATGTTTTCTTTTCCCTTTTCACCTTAAAACCTCTCTTTCTCCAATTACAAGATGTACGAACATACTCGAATAAATCACAGACACAAACATTACAGTACAGACCCCCTCGAATTCGAGGCGTTTTTGCGCGATTTTCAGCGCAAAAACCCGAGTGGAACGGCGTTCGCCCCATTCGCGAAGCGAATTCAATCAGAAGGCGGCGTTTCTGGAAACGGCGGTCTCTGATATAATAAGAATGTTATCACAGTGTGAGGACGCTGCGGAACTCCGGAATGTGTAAAGCACAAAGACGGCTGCAGCACTAAAGATCAACATATGAGGATAATTACATGGATTTATTAAACTTTCGGGAAATTGACAATCTCTGCTGCCTGAGCCTGCTTTTTGCGGGAGGGGGAATCGCGGGATGGATCTATGAAATGATTTTTTACCGCATCAATGACGGTATGTTTGTACAGCGCGGGCAGGGGCTGGGACCCTGGCTTCCAATCTATGGATTCGGCTCTGTCTTCATATGCCTTCTGGCCATGCGCTTTCGGAAATCCCCGGTGGCTGTTTTTCTGGTGAGCGCGGCGGTCAGCGGAATTCTTGAATTCCTGACCGGCTGGGTCCTGTTCCATTGCTTCGGAGGCCTTCGCCTGTGGGATTACAACACGGAGATCTGGAACTGGGGCAATATTGGCGGCTATATCTGTCTGCGCTCGATCCTGCTGTTTGCATTCGCGGGAGTTTTTCTGGTTTATATTGCTGTCCCCACTGTCCAAAAACTTGCGGGCATGATTCCCGGGCCTCTTTTTCATCTGATCGGATTTGTGCCCGGAGTCCTGTTCCTCATCGATATAGCGGGCGGCTATATCCTGCGCATCTGGTGAATTGCCTGAGTCTGCGTCATCTCCAGCATGCTGCGGAAGAGTGAAAAATATCGTCGATACGATATTTTTCACTCCAGATGTTTGTGCCGCGAGACGGCCCAAACATCCTGTGATTCCATCGGAGAAAACGCCTTCGCGTATTTCTCCTCGGGTGCCGCTCTTGAGAGCGGCATGCTGCGGAAGAGTGAAAGCAAAGCACATATCTGCAGAGAAGGCTGCGCTTTCGCGCGGCCTCGGCAGTGAGTGAAAGCAAAGCACATATCTGCAGAGAAGGCTGCTGTTTAGCGCGGCAGCAATAGTGAGCGCATTACAGCAGATGACTGGATTACTCCTCCCTTAAAATAAATTTCATTAGGACAGGGTTGTGGTCTGAATACTGGTATCCTGTCTCCATGTTCTGTACGAAAGTGCACTCGATATTATCCGAAATAATGAATCCGTCGAGAATGAAGACCAGGCTGTCTTCCGAGTAGGGAATGTTGGTGTAGCGCGAGGTGTGCATCATTCCCTCAGTGTAATTCGTGCATTTTGTGAATCCGTCCGGGATGATCTGATCGGGAAAAGGACTGCACCAGCTGTAGGACTCTGTGCTCTCAGGATTGAAATATTTATTTGAATCACCTGTAAAATCGTGGTTGAAATCGCCGGCGCACAGGACGTAATTGCCCTGTTTATATTCGCGCTGCATATCCTCGAAGAGCATTTGAAGCTGGGCATTTCCCTGGGCGGCATCTGTCCCGTAGGCAGACAGGTGCACATTGAAAATAATCAGCTCTCTGCCGTTTTCAACCGGAATCCGGGAATAATTGTAGCAGCGGTCCAGGTCCAGAATTTTCCTGAAGCCTGTCGAGACCGGAAGGCTCCTGCGCAGAGAGAAAGTCATATCCAGCCGGCTCTGTGTCAGAAGCCCGGAATTGGACTTTCCGTGCGGGCAGCTGAAGGGGTACATCAGGTAGGCAGAATGGTAATTCTGCGCGAAAACACTGTCCCACATGCCGGCTTTGTCAAACATACCGGTGATAATCTGCGACTCGTCCACATGCCAGCTCCTCGTGGAATCTGTGTCGACTTCCTGAAAGAAGACGAGATCGGGGTCAAAGGAGAGAGCTGTCTGTGCTGTACCATCCACACACTCGAGGACACTTTCTTTGGAGCGGGCGCGGCTCTCTTTTCCGCCGTCCATGAAAAAAGTGAAATCCGCGGTGTAAGCGCCGAAGCCTATATTGTAGGTGACCGCAGTATATTCGCGGCCGGTCCGGGCGGCTTCCTCCGCCTTTCCCTGTACCTCCAGTTCGACATTGTCCTCGATCCGGCTGTATGTCAAAAAAACGAAGGCAACATAGGCGATGACCGCCAGCAGGGCGATGATGAGTAAGCCGGCAGGAATGATTTTCCAATTGAATTTAGGACTGTTCATTTGTTCACCTGTTGTTTGTGAAAATAAATCGTATACGCTTTTTTTCGGAAAATATACAGAAAATGCAATTTTTCAGACTTGCCCAGGTCAGGCCATGTCTTCGCAGAGCATATGGAAAAACCCATACCCGCGAAGCAAATACACCCTTAAATTATAACACAGGAAAGCACATATGAGCCTGTGAGCTTTGCTTGTTACCGGAAACGTCATTACCGGGTCATTACCGGAAACCGGCGGGATCAGGAATACAATCATCGTGAATATGATTACCGCAAATGTGACTACCGCAGGCAAAATTACGGCAAATGCAATTATGCGAACATGACAACCGCAGGCACAATTACTGCAAATGCAATTACGCGAACATGACTGCCGCATACACAATTACTGCAAATGCAATTACGCGAACATGACTACCGCATACACAATTACTGCAAATGCAATTACGCGAACATGATTACCGCATTTGCGATTACTTTGAATAAAAATAAAAAAAATACGATTTTTACAAATATCCGGGCAGGCGAAATAACTTACTGAAGAAAACCTGAAACCTGGAAAAAATCTGAAAAAATCTGGAGGATATAAATATGAGGATGAAAGACGCAATCGCATCGCTGCAGCTGGGCAGAAAAAAACAGGCTCCGGTGCGCCGGCTTTGTACGGTCTGGAGTGAACAGGCAGAGAACGGGCCGGATGCGGTGCCGCTTGCCGAATATCCCCGGCCTCAGTTCCGGCGGGCAGAATGGCAGTGTCTGAACGGATGGTGGGAATACAGCTTCCGGCAGGCAGGGGGACTGACCGGAAACCGGATCGCGAATTCGATTGGGGAACAGCCTGCGGCAGCGGCAGAGGGAAAGAATCACCATGACGAACAGCCTGCGGCAGCGGCAGAGGGAAAGAATCACCATGACGAACAGCCTGCAGGAGCGGCAGAGGGAAAGAATCACCTCGACGAACAGCCTGCAGGAGCGGCAGAGGGAAAGAATCACCTCGACGAACAGCCTGCAGGAGCGGCAGAGGGAAAGCTCCCAATCGATGAACAGCCTGTGGGAGCGGCAGAGGGAAAGATTCTGGTTCCTTTTTCTCCGGAGACGGTCCGTTCCGGTGTGGGACGAACTCTTCTGCCGGGACAGGAACTCTGGTATAGAAGAGAGATTGAAAATCTGTGGATTCCGAAAGGAAAAAGGCTTCTCCTGCATTTCGGCGGGGTGGATGAGCGATGCATGGTCTGGTGGAACGGCGTCAGAGTCGGCGTTCACAGGAACGGATATCTGGCTTTTTCTTTTGACGTGACAGAAGTGGCGCGCCCGGGGACTAATTTTCTGGAAGTCTGTGTACGGGATGATACGGACAGGGGAACAGCCTGCCGCGGAAAACAGACTCTTCAGCCCGGAGGGATGTACTATCATGCACAGAGTGGGATCTGGCAGACCGTCTGGCTGGAAACAGTTTCCGAAGAGTATCTTTCAGACTTGAGATTCACACCTCTCCTGGGGGAAAACTCCGTGGAAATGAAACTGCGCTTTTCCGGAGGTGCAGGCTCTGCAGGAGCAGATAAAAGCGGAGATTATACGGGGAGATCTTCAGGACAGCCTGGCGAAAGGAATTCGGCAGACTCTTCCGGAGAATCTCCCGCAGAGTCGGCCGCAAAGAATTCGACAGACACTTCAAAAAAATCTGTTGCAGAGAATTCAGCAGATTCTTCCCTGAGTCTTTCTGCAGAATTTCCTGCAGAGCAATTTGTCCGGATCACAGTCTGTCCTCCCGTCATTTTAAAAAATGACATTGATATTACGGCTATGTCTGCCGGGGAGGATTCGGAAACCGCGAAGAATCCGGAAGGAAAAGTATATGTTTTCCGCAAAAAGAGTACCATGAAAGTACGGATTCCGGTTTCCGGCCCGAGGCTGTGGAGCCCGGAGAGCCCCTGGCTTTATCCTGTCCGCATTGAATCCGGGGGAGACACAGTCGAGAGCTATTTCGCCATGCGCTCATTTGGCACAGGTACGGATGCGGCAGGCAGGCCCTGCCTTCTGCTCAACGGCGCCCCGTATTTTTTCCATGGAGTGCTTGATCAGGGCTACTGGCCGGAAAGCCTGATGACGCCGCCGGCGGACCAGGCCATGGTCTACGATATCACGCAGATGAAGGAACTCGGCTTCAATATGCTGCGCAAACATGTGAAGATCGAACCGGCAAGATGGTACTGGCACTGCGACCGGATCGGCATGGTGGTCTGGCAGGATATGGTCAACGGCGGAGGCCCTGTACACAAGATTCTGGAGACCTATCTGCCCACAATATTCCCGCCTCTGGGAAATCATTTTCCGGACAGACTATATCCGGTCCTGTCCAGGCAGGATGCCGGCGCCAGACGTCGTTTTGAAGCGGATCTGCGCCGCATGATCCGTCAGCTCTACAACTGCCCCTGCATTGGAATGTGGGTCCCTTTTAATGAAGGATGGGGGCAGTTTGACGCTCTCCGGATTGCGGATGAAGTGAAAAAAGAAGACCCCACCAGGCCTGTAGACCATGCCAGCGGATGGTTTGACCAGGGTGGGGGCGATGTGCGCAGCGTCCACAATTATTTCCGGCCCCTGACTGTGGAACCCGACAGACGTGCCTTTGTGCTCTCTGAGTACGGCGGCGCGGACTGCTCTATCCCCGGGCATTCCATGAGCGAGGAGGAATACGGGTATCAGAAGCTGGGAGAAGAGGAATTCCCCCATACCTTCCGGAAATTGATGGAGCAGATCCATGCACTGGCAGAGCAGGGCCTGGCCGGGGCTGTATATACACAGACCTCCGATATCGAGGAGGAAACCAACGGCCTGTTGACTTATGACAGGAAAGTGAGGAAAGCGTAATGCCGGGCCGGAAGTCCGGTGATGAATGAACAGAAATAATGTAAACAGCAGGGAATATGACATCAGAGGAAAAAAATATAACAGCAGGGAGTAGGACATCAGAGGAAAAATATAAACATCAGGGAATGGAACAGCGCAGAAAGAACATATCAGAAGAGAAAAAGACAACTGAAGAAATGACAGCAGAAGAAATGACATCAGAGGAAATGACAGAAAAAGAAATGATCAGCAGGGAAGAAGACATCCCGAATCCTCCGGATCCGGAAAACGACACAGCAGGCATGGCAAAAGAGACGGCGGAGGAGCAGATAAAAAAAGACCGCAGGATATATGTCCTGAGCGAGGAAAAACCGGTAAAGGCAGTGATCAGGCTGGGGGTGCCGCTGATCGCGGGCATGTTCATCATGGTTTTCTACAACATGGTTGACACCTTTTTTATCGGTCTGATGAGAGATGATTACCAGCTGGCGGCGGTCAACCTGGCCTATCCGGTCATGATGATCTCCATCGCAATCTCCAACATAGTCGGAACAGGCGCTTCGTCGCTCATAGCCAGAAGTCTTGGGGCAAAGCGGATGGACAGAGCATGCCGGACGCTCACAGCGGGATTCGAACTCACTGTGGTCAACAGTCTGGCTGTCACCTGTCTGGGAATGGCCTTTCTTCCTGCCATCGTAAAGGGGCTGGGCGCGCAGAGTAATACCTTTCTGTACACAGAACAATATACCCGGATCATTATTCTGGGAAGTCTGTTCACGATGGGAAATTATACATCCGGCCAGCTTCTGCGCAGCGAGGGTTCTGTGAAATACTCGGTTCTGGGGATGATTGCAGGCACGCTGGTAAATATCGTTTTGGATCCGGTCTTTATTTTCGGACTGAGACTGGAAATCCGGGGCGCTGCGATTGCCACGATCCTGGGAAATGCCGCGGGAATGGCCATTTCCCTGTGGCTGTACGCGGGCGGGAAGACTCTGCTGAAACCCTCACTGCGGTTCCTGAAACCGGAAGGGAAAATCCTCGCGGAAATCTACTGGGTGGGCATCCCCGCATCGCTGGAGACTATGCTGACATCGGCGGCCTACATCGTCAATAATAATCTCGCTGTGGGATACGGGGAACTGACCGTGGCTGCTATGGGAATAGCCCAGAAGATCCTTTCCCTTGGCAATTATATTTACCAGGGATTTGCGGCAGGGACTCAGCCGCTGATGGGCTACAATTACGGCGCAGGTAATTACAGGAGGATGAAGGAAGCGTTGAAGGCGGGCATCATGGTCGTCAGCGGTACGGAACTCTGTGTCATGGCTTTCTGCGGACTGGCAGCGCCGCAGCTGATCGGCATCTTTACGGACTCACCCGAAGTGATCGCCACGGGCAGCAGAGTGCTGCGCACCATCATGTGTATCCTTCCGTTTGTGGGCGCGGTCTCCATGAGCAGGATGTCCTTCCAGGCAATGGGAAAACCGCAATATGCTTTTGTAATCACACTGGTGCGCCAGCTGGTGCTCTATGTGCCGCTTTTGCTGCTGCTGAACCGGATATTCGGTTTCGGCGGAATGATCTGGGCACAGCCCGTGACAGAGATGATCATGATGGCCGTATCGGTATCACTTCTTCTGGGGATGATCACGAGGGAAGACAGGCGGAGACAACGGGAAGAGAGAACTGTATAACACTCTTTTTACTCTTTTCTTTAATCTCCACAGTTTATTGTTTCTCTATGAAAACACAGTTTATTGTTTCTATGTGAAAAATGCCTGACAGATGAAAAGCCCCTCACAACAGTTCCGTGTGCTTCATTGACACCGGCACCATTGTGAGGGGCTTTTCAACATAAAGGGGGAGTATGAAAAATCTATTATATAAAGTGGGAGGTTTGATAAAATGCAGCTGTTATCCTGGTCTTGAGCTGTTTGCGTCTTCCTTCCTCTTACATTAGTTATCATACAACATGATTCTAAAATCCCAATTCAGGAATTATTAAATAAAAATAATAAATCAAAAAAGGATGCATAAAATGGGACGCGGAGGAGTTTGACGGGCTGAATGCTCTGTATGAAATACACGGGAGCGGTCCGCAGAATGGAGAGTAAATGTGTATGAAACTCTGAAATACAGCGTTTCGCACAAACCGGCGCGCGAAAATTCCCCACAATCCTGCATGGTTGTGATTCTATGTGCCTCTGTTCTCAAAAGCCAGGGTATTTAACAAAAATAATTTAAAACCAATTCCTACTTATCTTTTCTTTTCTGCTTATCTTCGGGGATATTGTTTCCGCGGAGGGTCGTATACATATTCAGATAGGAGAGGAGCAGTTCTTTTTCATGAGCCATGCGCTCGTCGCTGCTGTCAAGGATCTGAAGCATTGAGGGCGGGATCTTTGTCTCCGGCGGGGCGGACTCGCCCTTGATCAGATAGTCCAGCGTGCAGTCCAGGATCTTTGACGCTTCGGTCAGAAGATCTACAGAGAGCGCTGCCACACCTCTCTCCGCATGACTGACGTGTTTGGTTGAGCAGTTCAGCCTTTCTGCCAGCTCTTCCTGTGTCATTCCCTTTGCTTTTCTGAGCGCGGCAATTCTCCTCCCTATTTCTTTATTCATAATGGCCATATCTCACTACCTCTTTGAAAGCCCCATATAAGGTACGAACCATGTAAAGATCTCTGATCACAGATGCAGTTCCGGAAGCACTTGCTCGGTCTTCATGCCGGAACTGCATTGATAATCTCCATCACATTGCTGCGGAAATGTGACTTTTTTCTTCAGCAGTCTTCATGAAAATTGCTGTCTGCAATTTCTTAAGATAAAGCAAAAAGAAGATTATTCTAAGAACCTGAGAGGTCTATTAGAGGTATGTAAAAGGTGTTGTTTTTTCCCGGGAATCAGGGGGGTGGGGCGAATGTGTGGAGCATTGCGGGAGCGCCAAAGCGCGAATGTAGATCATTGCGGGAGCGTCAAAGCGCGGAGCAATGCGAAGAATGTCCCTGGCGGACAAAGAGAAGGCGGACGATGATCGCCCGCCTTAAATATTTTACGACTTCCGAAGCCGCTTATGGCTTCTAAAATATTTTACGACTTCCGAAGCCGCTTATGGCTTCAAAAATATTTTACGATTTCCGAAGCAGTTTATGGCTTCAAAAATATTTTACGATTTCCGAAGCCGCTTATGGCTTCAAAATATTTTTACGATCTCTGAAGTGTTTTGATAATTACTCCCTTAAAGCTGTCGGATGAATGTTAAAATCCGGGGGTTGTCAGCCTAAAAGCTTAAATAAAGTTCATTCCTGTTATAGCCCGTTGCGATCGTATAGCTTTTATACTCCGATAAGGTGATCGTGCGGGATATGATGTAGTTTCTGAAGGAAGACAGTTCGCAGTCACCCTCCGTTATATCAAACAGGACGCCTGAATCACGAAGAATCAGACGGACACCGGCATCATCCCGGATGACCATGAGTTCTGCGTCAAGCTTCGCCCCGGGGGGATTTTTCTCTTTGATGGACATAAGCATATCTTCCGCAAATATGCCGGCCAGTTTACTGACTCTGACCTCGGAGCTTTCCGCACCGGTCTGTGAAATCTGTTCCACCAGCGTTTTTGACATGTCGACCGCATTTTTTTCTGTTATTTCAAAATCATAGCAGTACATCCCGGTTTCCTCGTCCGGTGAGAGGAGCCATGGCCATCTCTTTTTTCCATATATCAGGCAGGCAATCAACAGGATAAGAGCGACTGCCAGTACCTGAGAGAGGTCGATCATCAGCCAGAGACTCAGGGAACTCCTGAACAGTTTTAACCCTATGAAAGCACATACGATCGGCAGAACCAGATCTTTCAGGGCGCTTGCAGCCAGGGCTAAGACTGATTTTTCCAGGAGATAGTAGTATATAAAGAACATGGTGGCAATCGACACAAATACAAGGGAAATGCCGATCAGGCGCAGGACCAGGGTTCCCTGTTCAACAAGCGGGCTCCCGGTGATTCCGAACAGCCTGATGAGCAGCGGGGCACAGATAATAGTAATTAAAGAAATGATCAGACCAAACTGGAACATGGCGGCATTGACGGCGCGCATGAGCCTGCGCTGGGCCCATGTGTTTTGCTCTCCCCGCAGCATGCAGACCAGAGGCTGCATTGCCATAGCCAGTCCCAGAAACAGGGTTGACAAACTCGTGAATCTTTCTGCCACAGCCAGAAGAGTGAACGTTTCTTCCCCGAACCGGGAAATAAACATTCGATTCAGAATCATATACATCAGAGCGCTGAAGGCAAAAGTGGAGGCTTTTACCACGCCGTTTTTACACATGCGCACGAACTGGGTGAACTGAAAAAACAGGATCAGGCGGACATGGCTCTTTCGTAAGTACCATATAAGGACGATGGCCAGAAAGATCAGCTTGCAGGTGACGGATGCGGCCGCAAGGCCTTTTATACCCCACAGTTTGGTGAAGAGAATGGACAGAAGTACATTCCCGACAATTTCCGTGGTGTTTGCCGCGGCTGAGACGGATTCTCCGCCGTCGCACACCATCACATTGTCCAGCACGCATGACAGGGGATCCAGCGCGAGATAGATAATGATGATTCCATAGTAGTCATTGACGTATCCGGCTATTACGTCGCTGCAGCCCATGGTCTCAAGAAAAAAACGTTTACAGAGCAGAAGAGCAAGAAGGAGGACAAGTCCTGCGACGACTGCCGTCAGCACGCCCTGGCCGAAGATCTTGTCGGAGCGTTCTTTGTCTCCTTTACCAATGCTGTAGGAATAGTCCAGCAATGTACCGGAATTGATCACACAGGAAATAAAAGATCCGACCGACATCAGCGGCGACACGAGAGCAACTGCCGAAAGGGCGTCTGTTCCCAACATGTTTCCTGAGATCAGGGAATCGGTAAAGGATACCAGGCAGGACGCTGCCTCGACTACGATGGCTGCTCTCAGAATGGACTTATATTTTTTTATTAAAAATAAAGGCTCTTTGCTCTGTATCATGGCTGGCCTCTCATCCGCAAATGCTGTCTTTTTTTTATGTCGCTTATGCCCCGCCGTTTGCAGTGCTCAGGACTCATCGGGCTTGACTTGTGCCTGTGACTCACCGGGCTCACCGGATTCGCCCTCTGTCCCGAACTCGTCGGATTCGTCCTCTGCCCCGAACTCACCGGGCTCACCAGATTCAACTTGTGCCTGTGACTCACCGGGCTCACCGGATTCGCCCTCTGTCCCGAACTCACCGGGCTCATCAGATTCACTTTCGGCCTCTTCTTTGAGAACGGCATATACAAGAGAATCGATTTCTCTGCGTATTTTCTCCGTCTCTTCTTTTGATTCGAATTCAAAAACGGGTATGGACAAGGGTCTAGTCGCTGTGAGGATATCCGGGACAGGCTTTCCATCCTTGCGCCCCAGCGGATACCTTTGTTCCACCAGTTTGTCCGAGAGGGAGGAATCGATATGCACATGATCCAGAATCCCTGCCCTGTCGCTGAATACGGAGTAGGTGATCATGTTTCTCCTCGTTTTGGGGAGAGTCTTTTGGCTTTCAAAATAGCTGTTGTCACCGACAGCGGTAGTGACCAGAAGTTTTGTGAGGTCGACTCCGCAGAAGTAGTGTATGTGCTGGGGATTATAGTAGCCCGACGGCCGGGGATTGATCTCGATGACAAAGAAATCCCCGTCTTCGGTAAAATAGCCCTCAATGTTGTAGTGTCCGATCCGGACTCCGGACTCCTTCAGGACAGCCTCCACTGTTTCTTTGATGCGCCCGGCTTCCTCTTCCGTCAGTTCGGCGGGGTAGACATCATAAATAGGACGCAGAGGGGCTCTCTCAACTCTGTAGCTGTCTCTGAGACCGTCCCATACAATCTCATCACCCAGCAAAAATACATCCAGTTCTCTTGCCCGGAGAGATTTATGCTCTACGAATTCCTCCACACAGACGCTGCCGTTTCTGGAATTGGCGGAGGCCTCGGAAAAGGCCGCTTTTAATTCCTCCATATCGTTGACAACTGTCTGCCCGAAAGATGATGAACATAGTTCAGGCTTCACTATGAGAGGAAAACGCAGCGGCAGTGCCGCCTGGTCCAGCTCTTCTTTATTATGGACCACTACATGTCCCGGGCAGAAAACCTGTGCTTTTTTCTGCAGTTTTCTGAATTTATTTTTGGAGAGCAGGATTTCAATGGATTCGGGTGAATTCCCGATCAGGCCCAGTTCCGTGCTGACCCTGGCGACCGGGATCATTGCCTTATCGCAGAGCCCGACGATTCCGTCCGCCTTCGCGTCAGCCGTGATCTTCAGAAGAGAAGACGGATCCTCCCAATCGATCTCATGGCATTCATCCGCCAGCTCCGCGATGATGTCATCAGGCCTGTCTCCGCAAAAAACAGTATAATAACCCAATGCCTTAGCTGTTTTAAGTGTCATTTCTGCTCTTTCGTCAGGCGTTGTACTAACAATAACCAGAGTTTTCATTGTTTTTAAATCGTTTCCTTTCATCAGGACCGGGCTGTCTTTTTCTTTGACCTGCGTCGGACGGCTTTTTTCCTTTTATCATGACCGGACAGTCTTTTTCTATGACCTGCGTCGGACGGCTTTTTTCTTTTATCATTGCCGGGCTGTCTTTTTCTTTGATCTGCGTCGGATGGCTTTTTTCCTTTTGTCATCGGCAGCCTTAGATCTTTTTTTCAGGACAGTCAGAGTGATCAGGATCAGGACTGCTCCCACTGCCAGGCCGGGAACAGCGCTCCGGGTAAAACCGGCGACGATATATGAGATCATACTGACCGCGGCAACTGTGAAAGCATAAGGCAGCTGAGTGGATACATGTTCCAGATGGTCTGCCTGGGCGCCTGCGGATGACATGATAGTAGTATCCGAGATTGGGGAGCAGTGGTCTCCGCATACCGCTCCGGCAAGGCAGGCGGAAATTCCTATGATCAGAAGCGGATCATCCACAGGGAAAGCCGCCGCGGCCACCGGGATCAGTATGCTGAAAGTGCCCCAGCTGGTACCGGTAGCAAAGGCAAGAAAGATCGATACCAGGAAGATCACGGCAGGCAGCATTGCGTACATGCCCGATGAACTTCCCGCGATCAGATCGTGTACAAATTCAGCCGCTCCCAGAGAGGAAGTGACCGTCTTCATCGCCGTCGCGAGCGTAAGGATCAGGATGGAGGGGATCATGGCGCTGAAGCCCTTGGGCAGACATTCCGAGATATCCCTCAGGCTGACAGTTTTTCGGACAGCGAAATACAGGCAGGACAAAAGATAGGCGGCAAGACTTCCCAGAGGAAGGGCGATAAACGCGTCTGTATTGCCCAGAGATTCAATGATATTCCCGGTATTTTCGGGCCCGATCCACGGGGTTTGGCCATAGAATCCGCCCGCGTACAGCATGGCAAGGGTGACAAAGAAGATCAGCAGCAGCATGGGCAGTATGAGGTCCATGATCCTGCTCCGGGGATTGACCTTGACATCTTCCTGTTCCTGTCTGCTGTTTTTGCCTTCCATTCCTGCCTTCCGCTGGGATTCTTTCATTTTTCCGTAGTCAAAATCCATCAGCAGCAGGCAGGGGATAAAGAACAGGGTCAGCAGGGAGTAGAAATTGTAGGGAATCGTGCGGATGAAAAGCTGTATTCCGGTGATGCCGGTCCCCATATCGCTGGCCACGAAAGCGACAGCTGCAGCCCAGGAGGAAATCGGCGCTATCATACATATGGGAGCTGCCGTCGCGTCGATCAGGTAGGCGAGCTTGGCCCGGGAGATCTTATACTGGTCTGTCACGGGACGCATGACACTTCCGACTGTCAGGCAGTTAAAGTAGTCGTCGATAAAGATCAGTACGCCGAGCAAAAATGTGACCAGTCCCGCGCCAGTCCTGGATTTGACCTTTTTCCCTGCCCAGCGTCCGAAAGCCACACTGCCTCCTGACATATTTACCAGCACGACCAGACTTCCCAGTATGATCAGAAAACAGGTATTGCCGGCAAGACTCGAGACAGCCGCGGATAAGCCGTCAACCACGATCAGATTGAAGGCGGCCACGGGATGGAATCCCACAGATAAAAATGCGCCGACAAAAATGCCTGCAAACAGGGACGAATAAACCTCTTTTGTGATCAGTGCCAGCACAATCGCAATGACGGCCGGAAGTAATGAAAATACGGTTCCGTGAAACATTTTATAAGCACCCCCTTCTCTTAAATGCTCTGACCTAAATGTTCTGACCGGTTCCGCAGCAGCCTCAGGATTGTGACTGACCGGATCATTTCGTTGGAATCATCGATGGAATCATCGGTATGTTGACAGTATAGACGGGTATCATGCCTCGCCCTAAGATAAGGCTGATCGCTTTATTGATTATACACGATACAGACATACGAAAAAACTGCAGATTGATTTCCACAGTTGTATTTTAGAAAACGGAGACAGGGGACCGGAGACAGTGTGTCAGGTGCCTGAAAGCCTTATAGATCAAGGCTCTGGGGCTTGACATAGTAGGAAGGGGACGGTTCTTCGTCTCCTGTCCCCTTCGAGAGGAGACAAAGAACCTTCCCCTTCCCCCTCCCCTTCTCCCCCTGTCTCCGCTGTCTCCGAATAACCCGTGAGGACAAAAAAGGCGGACGATAATCGTCCGCCTGAAGTGTCTTTACGACTTCTGAAGATTTTTGATGATCATTTTAAATGGTGCCGGATCAGGCAATCAGAGGAAAGACCATACGATATACCACAGGATAAAGAGCATAAGGACTGTCGGAGCGAAGGCCGAGATTGCAAGACTTCCGTTGATAACGGGAAGAAACCAGCCCTGTTTTTGGGCCACCGCTACAACCAAGGTCAGAATCGCAGTGGTACAAAAAGCTCCCGCGAGTGCCCTGCCTATAAAATGGTTGAAGAAAAAGGCTGCGAGCGCCCCAATCACGGGATTGACGGTAATCGCCAATACGGTGAGAATCGGTTTCAGAAGTGTAACGAGTATGAGTATGGCTAAAACCACCACCAGTATCACCGGAATCCACCGGTAAACAGAAGGAGGTACATTTTTTTTGATAAAAATGACTATCACCCAGTTAATGAACAGGGCTGAAGTCACAATTAAACACTGGATAAGGTACCAGATGAGAAACTTTCCGAGCGGTGTACTTTTAATAGATTTGATGAGGTTTTCCGTCAGACGTTCCAGCAGATTAACGATAAAGGCCAGTATGATCATTCTGGCGGCCTCTTCCATGAAACTGAAGAAATCAGTACGAATAAAGACAATGATATCTTTGGCGTCAGCCACTTGTCCGATAAAGGGAAGAGCTGTGACAAAAACATCCATGAAACTGTCTGCTCCCAGTGAACAGATTACCACCGTATACAGAAATAAAATGGCAAATCCTGCTTTTACTCCGTCTGTTACCGAAGTGACGGCTCCGGATGCCAGACGCAGAATCATCCCGGCGGTCAGCATCAATAGTCCTAACACGAGAAAAAAAACATAGGGGGGCTTTACCATCAATTCTAAAAAACCCATAAGATGTTCTACCTCCTTTAAAGCGGTTGGATGTGTGTCATATTTGGAGGCTGTCAGTCTGATAGCTCAAATAAATTTCATTCCTGTTATAGCCTGTTGCAATCATATAGCTTTTATTCTCGGATAAAGTGACCGTGCGGGATATGATATAGTCTCTGAAGGAAGACAGTTCGCTGTCACCCTCCATTATATCAAACAGGACACCTGAATCACGCTGAATCAGCCGGACACCGGCATCATCCAGAATCACCATCATTTCTCCATCGATCTTCGCCCCGGCAGGATTTTTTTCTATAACGGACATGATCATGTCTTCTGCAAATATGCCGGCGAGTTTACTGACCCTGATGACAGCATGTTCATCAGCGGAAACCCGTCCTGCAGAACCATTTATGGGAAGCTGAAGACCTGAGGTCTGTTCACCGGAGCTCACCGTGCCGGCCTGTGAGATCAATTTTACCAGTGTATTTGACAAATCGACAGCGTTCTCTTCAGTTATCTTAAAGTCAAAGCAGTACATTCCGATTTCTTCGTCCGCTGAGAGAATCCAGGGGAATCTCTTTTTCCCATAAATAAAGTAGACGATTATCAGGGTAAGAGCAACTGCCAGTATCTGGGAGAGGTCGATCATCAGCCAGAGACTGAGGGGGCTGTTGAGCAGTTTTATCCCTATAAAAGCACAGGCTACAGGCAGAACCAGATCTTTCAGG
>CACYTU010000039.1 GCA_902777355.1 uncultured Lachnospiraceae bacterium
GTGCAGTTGGCAGACCCTCAGTGCGCCTTCCGGGCGCAAGCAGGAAACAACCCCTTATAGGGGTGGAGCAGGCCACCGGCTGAGCCGGTGGTCCTGACTTATGGCACGGCCTGCGGGATGCCTTTTTTCCGCCTCTACCCTGTTGATACGGCCTGTACAATGAATTTTTCCGCATTTTCCCTGCTTTTTTAGAAAAGACAGGAAAAACTGTCCAAAAACAGGATTGAAAAGCGCTGGAAGTTTTTTACAAGATATTGTAATTCGCTCTTGAAATCCACACTAAATGTGGGTATATTAGTAGTGCACGCTCCGCATATCCTGTGGGGGGCCATGAAAACAAGCCTGTGCCTGCACAAAGCAGCAGCGGATTTTGAGTGAATCCTGCACGAAAGCAGAGTGCGGACCGGAGCCTGTTTTCAGGAAAAAACAGCAAGAACAGCAAAAACAGCAAGAGCAGTAAATATAGTAACAACAGTAAAACAGCAAGAGCAGTAAATATAGTAAAAACAGTAAAACAGCAAGAGCAGTAAATACAGTAAAAACAGTAAAACAGCAAGAGCAGTAAATATAGTAACAACAGTAAAACAGCAAGAGCAGTAAATATAGTAAATACAGCAAAAACAGTAAATATAGCATTTAAGCCGGGAACACTTCCGGATTGCAGTTTTACCATTCACAAGAGGGGAGCAGAGAAAACAAGATGAGCATCACAAAGATCAGGAAGCGCGACGGCAGGGTCGTGGATTTTGACATCACAAAGATTGAAAACGCGATCGCAAAGGCATTTATCGCATCGGGCGAAGTGGACGCGAGAGATGTCTCCGCAGTCTCCAGGGCAATCGGGCTTCTGCTGATGAGCGGACGCGAAGAAGTGGACAAGATGCCTGAGGTCGAAGAGATCCAGGACCGAGTCGAGAGTGCGCTGATGAAGGCCGGCTATCCCAAGACCGCCAAGAGCTATATCCTCTACCGCAGCCAGCACCAGAAGGTACGTGACACCAAGAAGACCCTGCTGGACTACAAGAAGCTGGTGGACGGCTATATTGGTGCCGAAAAAGACTGGCGCGTCAAGGAGAATTCCACTGTCACTCTCAGTGTCGGCGGCCTGATCCTCTCCAACTCCGGCGCGATCACTGCCAACTACTGGCTGACTGAGGTCTATGACGATGAGATCGCCGATGCCCACCGCAAATGTTTCATCCACCTGCATGACCTGTCCATGCTGACCGGCTACTGTGCGGGCTGGAGTCTGAAGCAGCTCATTCAGGAAGGACTCGGCGGTGTTCCCGGCAGGATCACATCCGCTCCCGCCAAGCACCTCTCCACCCTCTGCAACCAGATGGTCAATTTCCTGGGCATCATGCAGAACGAGTGGGCAGGCGCCCAGGCCTTCTCCTCCTTTGACACATATCTGGCACCCTTCGTCAAGATCGACAACCTGTCCTACAGCGAAGTAATGCAGTGTGTCCAGTCCTTTATCTACGGCGTCAACACCCCCTCCAGATGGGGCACACAGGCTCCCTTTACCAACGTGACTCTGGACTGGACAGTCCCGGCTGATATGAAGGATATGCCTGCCATCGTCGGCGGCAAGCCCCAGGATTTCACCTACGGCGACTGCAAGAAGGAAATGGACATGGTCAACAAGGCCTTCATCGAGATCATGATCCGGGGCGACGCCAACGGACGCGGTTTCCAGTATCCGATCCCGACCTATTCCATCACCAGGGACTTTGACTGGAGCGAGACCGAGAACAACCGCCTCCTCTTTGAGATGACCGCCAAATACGGCACCCCTTATTTTTCCAATTATGTAAACTCTGACATGGAGCCTTCCGATGTCCGCTCCATGTGCTGCCGTCTCCGCCTCGACCTGCGCGAGCTGCGAAAAAAAGGCGGCGGTTACTTCGGATCCGGTGAGAGCACCGGTTCCATCGGCGTAGTCACCCTCAACCTTCCCCGCATGGCTTATATAGCCCAGAACGCGGATGAGTTCTACGCCATGCTCGACCGCTACATGGATATCGCGGCCAGATCCCTGCGCGTGAAGCGCCAGGTCATCACCCGCCTGATGAATGAGGGCCTGTATCCCTACACACGCCGTTACCTGGGAACCTTTTCCAATCACTTCTCCACCATCGGCATCGTGGGCATGAACGAAGCCATCGAGAACGCTGCGTGGGTGCCCGGAGATATCACCGGCAAGCAGGGACACATCTTCGCTATGCAGGTTCTGCAGCATATGCGTGACCGCCTCTCCGACTATCAGGAGAAATACGGCGACCTCTATAACCTGGAGGCCACCCCTGCGGAGTCCACGACCTTCCGCTTTGCCAAGCACGATACGGAGGAGTTCCCCAAGATCATCACCGCAGAGAAGAACGGTGGCGCCCCCTACTACACCAACAGCACGCATCTGCCGGTCGGCTTCACAGACGATATCTTCGACGCCCTGGAGATGGAGGACGACATGCAGACCATGTACACCTCCGGAACTGTTTTCCACGGCTTCCTGGGTCAGGAGCTTCCGGACTGGAAGGCCGCCAGCGCGCTGGTAAAGAAGATCGCCGAGAACTTCCGCCTGCCTTATTACACGCTCTCTCCGACTTATTCAGTCTGCATGGAGCACGGCTATATTTCAGGCAAGCATTTCGAGTGCCCCTATTGCGGAAAAGACGCCGAGGTCTATTCCAGGATCACCGGCTACTATCGCCCGGTCCGCAACTGGAATGACGGTAAGGTTTCCGAGTTCAAAAACCGCCGCACATACGCTGAGAAGAAGATGTCCAAACTGTTACGCAACAATTTAAAACGTAATATGACAATTAATAGCGTAATATACGCTTCGGAGCACCAGGATGGAAACGACAATTCAAAACGTAATATGATGTCCTTTGAGGATCATGAAGGTAACTACAGTTCCCAGCAGACTGGCGTTGCAGATTACAAGGGGGATCATGACATCGTCGATGCAGCAGTTGCAGATGTGGCAAACCGCAAAGCTGCAGAACCTTGGGCCGTCCTTGTCGTAACAAAGACATGCCCGAACTGCGCCGCGGCCAAAAAGATGCTCGATAAGGCAGGCTTTACTTATAAGGTCGTCTACGCGGACGATAAAAATGGTGCCGCAATCGCCAAGGAAAACGACATTGTCCAGGCACCGACACTTCTTGTCCCGGCAGAAGACGGGTATAAGAAGTTCACAAATGTAAGTGAAATATCAAAGTTCACCAAGGCGTCTGTCACCGCATGACCGCTTTGCTTTTGGTTTTTGCCAACGTAAAAGGTAACGACTCCAACATAAAGGTAACGACTATCCAAAAATGCCAAATTATTTCCATTTTGGCGTGCTAACATAAAGGTAATGGTGATTTTATAGCAACCGAAATATTGCCATAAAATCGCCATTTTTTTTGCCTACATATAGGTAACGAAAATACGCGTTTTTTCGCTGTCCTCGATTTTTGCCAACATAAAGGTCACCAAAACGCAAAAAATTTGCTAACATAAGGGTAACATATTTTTTGCTAACATAAGGTAAATGACGGGGGACATGGAAGATGCTTTTGGATTTGATGGATTTGCCTAAGATCATGGAGGATGAGGACATAGTCGGATGGCTTGGAAGCATAGCTTCAGCCAACGGCTGGGACAGCAGGTCGTTTATGTCTGCCTTTTTCCCGGAGAACATATACACTTTTCGTGGTACTTTGTCAGTTGTAAGGGACTATATCGGCATCTACAAAAAATACGGAAGGTTCGGCTTTCCGGATCCGGGAACGATGCTGATGCTGCACTCGGCAGTTCCGGTATCCGGGCTTTTCATGGACGACTTTTACGTGGGTACGCTGGCGGACATGACACTGAACGGGACGGACATGTTGCCGTTCGAAAGTAAAAGGCTGTACAGGACATTCATGTACTGCCCGCTTTGCGCCAAAGAGGACCTGGGCAGGGAAGGCAGGGTGGCTGTCCACATACCTCATCAGGTGCCGGGTGTGATCGCATGCTATATACATGGCGTAAAGCTGTTTGAGGACCCTTATGCGGAGCCGGAAAAAGCTAGGGAACAGGATATACGCACGGCACAGGCTGTCCATGCACTGTACCGTGGACAGGCGATAGGGGCTTTCGAAGACATCTCAGATCTCCTGCGCAGGAGGGCGAAAGAGCGCGGGATATCCCATGAAATCAGGCGAGATACATTCCCGGTCCATGCTACAGCTGTTTCATTAGCAGCTTCCTTATTCACAGATGAGGAACTTTTACAGCTCTATAAAAAGGATGCCAACTGGTTCAATGCCTGTAGGATTGCCGTGCAGAAGGATTCCCCGGGGGCGAAGGAGTTTTCCAGGCGGCACCCCCTGCTCACCTATACATGCGACAAATGCGGGACCAGGGTCACCCAGTACGCCCTGACGGCGCTTACGGGCGGGATGTGCCCGGTCTGCGCTTCTCATACACGGTGGCAGGAAAGGACTGCGAGGCGAGCAAGGCACTGTATAGACCCGGACTTCAGGATCGTCCGGTTCCACGGGAATAACAAGATCGATGTCCGGCATGTTCCATGCGGGCGGGTCATAGAAGACCATTCGATCATGTATGTATTCCGTAACAGAAAAGTGACCTGCCCATTTTGTAAAAATGACAGTTACCAAGGCCATATAGGCGAGACCCGGACCATGAACTGCGGGCTTAAGGCCGTTATCACAAAGTTTGACTCAAAACAGGATATTGACCTAAAATTCGAAGACGGGAGCGAGGTCAAGGGAATAAAGTATTCAAGATTTTTGAAGGGCAGCGTCATCCCAAATAGGTTTTATCAGAACAGCCATATCAACGAGAAGAATGTTATGAACTGTGGCGTAGAAGGTGTGGTCATAAGATATGCTTCGTTTTCTGACATAGATGTACTTTTCCCAGATGGGTCTGTGGCGTGCGGGGTTACTTACAAAGCCTTTAAGCTGGGCCAGCTGATCCCAGAAAGTCTAAAGCCGGATGACGGGCATATCAGCCCATGGAAAACACGACACAAGGAGCGCCAGGGGAAAACACGGCACAAGGAGCGCCAGGGGGAAACACGGCGCATGAATTGTGGACTCATGGCAACCATCATCGATTACAAAGGAGCCGAAGACATGGTCGTGTGTTTTGAGACCGGAGAAAAGAGGGCGAATGTAAGGTATTCTAACTTCCTTAGAGGGGAGATAGCTCCGGAGGGGTTTTACAGTCCCAAGGTCAATGAGGAACGCGTCATGAAGAATGGACTCAAAGCAAAGGTCATTGCCGTCCACAGCTATCTTGATGTTGACGTTCAGTTTGAAAATGGCGAGATTCGCAAAGGCATACCCCATGCATCTTTTCTAAAGGGGTACGTAAGGTCAGAAATTGGCATGGCATGCCGGAGACATCATTTGGAATGGAAGGCGATGTGGATGTAAACAATGAATTTACTTATGATTTCTGATATCCATTTGAAAACACGGATATTTCATGGGGCATCAGAACCGATGAAAGAAATAAATGTGGACCTGGCAGTCTGCCCGATGGATATAGCTGATGATTCAGTGGCTGATGTAGCCTCAATCGGGCCTGATTGTTGCATAATAATTTAAGGAAGTAAGATAATGACCGATTATCATTATTACATAACGTCGTTGGAGGCTGTTCTCAGCAGGCATATACCGGCAAATAGGTACTCTTTTTACACTAGGAAAGACAGCGCTGTGTGTCTGATGGAAGAGAAATGGGAATCTTCTTTCTTTTCCAAGATGACTATGTGGAGAATATCAGTCCCTGATGATCAGGACTATCTATTTGATGAGGTAAAAGACGCGTGTCTTAAAATGCTCGATATTCTGGCGGGGAATACCAGGGATGCCATTGTGCAGGAGTTTTGGAAAGAAATAGAGGAGAGTAGGTATGTCAACTCGGCTAAAGGTAATAGCGACCGTGCACTCACAGAAAATATCAATGATCTTATAGTCGATTGTAAGATGGCAAGTTTACTGCTCCGCATAGGCGCGAAATGTGAAGCCCAGGATGCAAAAACTCTTCTGGAAACTCTTCATGTCCTTGAAGGGCTCCTGCTTCCAGGTGAAGAAAACGATCCTACAGTAAACAAACGAAAGGGGTGCAATACATCTTCAACCGAAATGGAAGTTCCGATCTTTCAGAAGGTCGCGCTGACGATTCCCGAAGCTGCCAAGTATAGCAACATTGGAATCAATAAGATCGACGAACTGCTCCGAAAGCCAAACTGTCCTTTCGTGTTGTTCGTCGGGACAAAAAGGCTGGTCAAACGGAAGGAATTTGAAGAATTTATCCATACCCATATTGTAATATAAAGAGTCGCTGTTCAACAGTTAAACAGCTGGGTTAGGCATAGACTGGCAGTATGGAGGATTGATATTCTCGACTGGTGTTTATGTTCATGCCGTGAAGAGGCTGACACTTTACGATCGAAATATACAGGACCGAGGCCTGTTCAAACAGGCTTTCCGGTCTTTTTTTGTGAGAGACGCGGCATACTCTCGTTGCTTGTGCTATCTTAAACGGAAATATCCTATAATATAAGTATAGAAGATTTATTATAATTCTATAACCTATGCGTTTCTCACATAATATAGATGTAAAGTATTTTTAATGCTCGTGAACAAGGTGGTGGTTCTTTTTTTGTGAGAGACACGGCATACTCTCGTTGCCTGTGCTGTCTTAAACGGAAATATCCTATAATATAAATATAGGGGAAGACTCAGTAAAAATAGTGAGAGAATAGACCAATGGAACTAAAATATATTGAACTGAAAACCGGATGGAATGATAACGGCCCGGCATGGATTGGGTTTGTAAAAGAATCCCGTTCGGGAAGGATGGTATATTTTAATGACCATGCCTTCCGGAGACACAGCGGGGAATACAGTAACTATATCGATGTGGAAACCCAGGAAGAGTACTGGATCTCCGGAATGAAGAAAAACGGAGAGGACAGGCACTGGGCGGGAGGAGGCGCTATCACGATCGACAGCAGGGCGGTTGAAGTGTATAAGTCATTGACAGGGCTGAAAGAACTCCCATCAAGCAAATACCGGATCCAGGAAATACCGGATCGTTTTCCTGTTGACCGTATTCATGCGCTCATGAATCGCAGAAAAAGTGACTCATAATTATTGGCAAGCATGTTTACTATATGTTGGCAAAAAATAATGTGTTACCTTTATGAAGGAAAAGTTCTTCTTAATAGCGTTACTGTTATGTTGGAAGAAAAAAGTTGGCAAAAGCGGAAAGGGTATTTACGATATGATGGAAATAATACCACCCCGTAAAAATTCCAATAGTTACCTTTTTAGAAGGCAAAAACAGCTTAAAAAATACCTCTAAAAGGGGCAGTATGTTACCTTTAACGTTGGCAAACACCAGCTTTGTGGATTTTGCCGATGTCCAAGGTAACGACCCTTGAATGAAAGGGAGAATCCGGAGTCCTGAGAGAACTCCGAGTAACTCCGCCAAACGCTACTATATGAAATAACACAAAAGGCATCTCCACGAGGAGGTGCCTTTTTGTTGTGGGAAAACGTAACATTGCGATTAAAAACTATGAAAAATACAATTTAAAACGTAATAAAGTAATATGGAACTAAAAAAATACATTATAAAATATAATATATTGAGCGTTAAGACAAAATAAAATATAATATAGATGCTCATAACGAATAGTAGATAACAATCGAAGGAGGTGTTCAAGATAATCAGAATACCACGTATCATCGAGCCTGATGAGGATGAAACATTTGCCTCGTGGATCATCCGCCTGGCAAAGGAAAATGTCATCTCAGATACAAGATCATTCATATTGGCGTTCATATATCCCAACGAGCCCGGCACCCGAAAAACATTTCCTCAAATGGACCACCGGATCCCATTTGAACTCTTTTGGAAGGCGCTTGAGTGCGTTCACGAGGAAACAGATGAGTCAGAGCTGTTCATAAGGACATCTACGTTTACTGGAACTTCGCCCTTCATGCCGGAGGAACAGCGCCAAAGGTATATCAACCAGGCATTTTATACAGATAAACGGATGGAAGCCCTTTTTCCTGTTCCCCACGGGACAATTGACGGTTTGTATATATGCCCTGAATGTGTTGCCGGGGAACTGCAGGATAAGGGGTATTTTACTCTTCACAGAGCTCATCATCTTCCCGGCGTAACGATGTGCCACAAGCATAGGTGCGCCCTGGGAAAGATAACGGACAAATATTTAAACTTATGTCCTGACAAAGTCCCTAAATATACAGGCCTCAATGTGACGGATCCGTCACTGGCACATAAGTATGCTGTTTTTGCAAAGGATTTCATGGACGAGAAGCCTGATTGCAGCCAAAAAGAGGTCGTCAGCCTGATCCTTGAGAAAAAAACGAACGAAACAGCAAGCCTAATGGCCCAGGCAGGCTATTCAGCCATAGTTGACAGGCTGGATTCTTTTTTTACTGCACAGCTGCGGAGCAGGTATCTCTCAGCTTCATCTGTCATGGCTGTTTTGATGTATTTATTCGACGGGGATGCCAGAGCCGTAGCCAAAGCGCTTCAGGAAAAAGTTGACCCTCGTGTTCGGGAGGAGTTCTTCCGGAAGCTGGGAGCAGGAGAGTATTCTCTTGTAAGCAGGTACCGAAATGATATAGTAACGCTCAGGCATGACAAGTGTGGAGAGACATTCTGCACGTCGCCTTACGGATTCCTCTCAGGATGGAAATGCCCATCATGCAGCAAAAACCTGACATTACAGGAACAATATGAGGAACTCATCAAAAACATAGGAGATGGAGAATATACTCCATTGAGCCCTTTTACCAGTATGGACAGGAAGGTATCCCTTCTGCATCAAAGGTGTGGGAAAGAACTCTCGTTAAAAGCGAGAGCATTCCTGTATGAAGGGGTGAGGTGTGATTGCCGATACCGTGTTGATTATGACGTTGCGAAAGAAAAGATAGAAAATTACGAAGGTTTTTCCCTCGTTGAATTCATAAGTGCGGATAAACCTGTAAAGATCCGTCACAAATGCGGTGGTGAATTCAGTATCCACTATGAAAAATTTCTGGAATCACCCAGATGCAGGGTGTGCCAGAGGCAGGGGCATCTCGATATTCGGACAACAAACGACCTGGTAAAAGACATATCTGACCTGACAGGCAACGAATATACTCTGCTCGGCACATACGAAGGCGCAAGGACTCCCGTAAAGATAAGGCACAATATCTGTAAAACCGTACAGGAGTATATGCCCCATCGTTTCCTTGATGGACAAAGGTGCAGAAAATGCAGGAAGATTCTCACAGAACGTGAATTTTCAGAGTATGTAAAGCAGTATTCACTTGGGCGTTATGAGGTTACAGGGCGGCCAACGAGAAACATGTACAGGATACATGATAATGTAACAGGCGAAGACAGGGAGATGCTGAAAGCAAAGGCCCTGCAGGAGCTGTCCCGGCCAACGCCTTCTCCACTGCTTCCATTAGACGGCAAAGGTGATCCAGAGCCTGTGCGGAACAAACGAAAGTCAGAAGGACTTTTGTCATATCTTGCAGAACATTTCGGGGATGAGCTCATATTTGCTGAAGACATACAATACAAAGAACTGCAGGGGGATGCGCTGTACGATGTTCTATCAGGTCTAGTGAAAGGAAACCATCTCCGGCGCCATGCAACGGGAATCTATACCATATCCGAAAAGACATTCAGCGATGATGACCTTATTGTTGCTCGTTACCTCAAGAGATATGGGCACAGGATAGGTTTTTTAAGGGGCGCAAGTTATGCTGGCATGCTTGGGCTTGCTGATAAGCCGACAGGCTGGCATATCGCTACAAATAAAGAATCTTTCAAAACAGCAAACAGAAAAACAAGGTTTCTTGGGAAAGATATCCATATTAAAGGAATGCCGGTTGAGATCACCGATAAGAATTACATTGTTCTGGAGGCGGTCGATTTCCTCGTCCAGTACAAACAGTGTACAACCCTTCCTGTTAATGAGGTGATAACAGCAGTCCGGCGGCATTTGATAGAGGAAAACGGCGGAAAACTTCCGGAAAGGAAACAGTTCGACGAACTTATCAACGGATACAGAACAGCCAATATAAGGACCATGATGACGAGGCTCATAGATATGCTGTATATGGAAGGAGGTGAAAATGCCAAGGATAACTGAAGCAGGCAAGCGCAGGGAAGGGCGTGGAAAGGGGCATGGTGCAAACTACAAGCCCTGGATAAAGATAAGGGAATTCAACAGCGCCGGGACCACGGCCAATGTCGTAGACTGGAAACACGGAAGAACGACACAGCTCCTGTCACAGGGCGAAGAATGGTATTATTATGTTCTGAGGTGGGATGACAATGTAACCGATATACGGGAGCAGTTCCCGCTGTTTGAACCCGAAGATACAGTCAGGATCGCTGATGCTTTTGGTTTTAGACATCCCAAGGATAGAAATACAACCATGACAACGGATATGCTCGTCGATTATGCCGACGGGCACCAGGAAGCTTTCTCGATCAAGGATAGCCGCAAGGACGTGGATTATAAGCTCGCGAAAACTGAGTACGAGATGAATCAGGCCATGCGGACAGCTGAGAAACTCCTTATCGAGAAGAAGTACTGGGCAGAGAAGGGGATCACCTGGAAACTCCTTTATAAGGAAGACCTTGACCCGCAATATGTGAACAATATCCGTCGAATCGTAGTTTATTATGACGAGAACAAAGTCCACGATGACATTTCAAGGGTCAAACACCTGATCGCGACAAAACAAATAACAGTGGACCTGTTTAAGCCGATCGATTATAGGGAACTTGTCACAGAACACTTAAGGTTGGGAGGCTAAATGAACGAAGTAGTTATACAGGTCGGGGATATCCTGCAGATTGATAAAAGCATATACAGGATTCTTTATATTTCATCACCGTCCATCGTACTGTGTCAGATGAATACTCCCAAAATAAACATTGGGGAACACGATCTTCAAGCAATCAGAACTGGTGTTTTAAATGAAGATATAAGAGTGATTAAAGATGTTGAAACGGCGGTGGTTGATACAGCGACGCTGTCTGAAGCAGAAAAAAGGGCATTTGAATTAAGGAAAAACATAATAAAGGATATAAATGCGACATATGCTCCATCATATTTGAGCCTAAATGGAAAACTCCATAGACAGGAAATAGACGATATCCTGATCAAATACAACTTAACAAGACCGAGATTTTGGCGTATTTGCCGAACTTATCTCCAATCAGGGATGAAAGAGTCATCGCTCCTTCGCAAGAAACGTCCCAAGACCGGAGACAGTGAAGCGGGTAAAAAACGCGGATCAAAAGGAGATCTCGGGATCGCGGCCGGGTGCCCCCTTACTCCCGAAGTCATAGAAGCGTTCAAGTATGGCCTTAGCTTTTACAAATCAGGCAGAGCGAAGAGCTTCAAGGCAGCGTACGACACCATGAACAACAGATATTTTTTTCATGATGTTGTAGTAGGAGGGAAAGTACAGAGCAGGCTGCTGCCGATCGATGAAAGGCCGACATTCAGGCAGTTCTACTATTATTGCCATAAAAACCTGCCCAGGGAAGAGTATGACGCGATCAAGACATCAAAGATGGAACAGCGCAACAACAAGAGGCTCCTTTTGTCAGAGGATGCCGCAAACGTGGAGGCGCCAGGTGAAAAAGTAGAAGCAGATTCCCTTGAAGTAGACCTTTCCCTGATCTCACTGTTCAATAGCGTAACGAACCAGACCATCGGAAGACCCATTGTTTACTGCATGAGGGATGTGCTGACACATGCGGTCGTCGCGGTCTCTGTGAGTTTGGAGAATAACAGTTTTCTCGGATATACAAACCTGTTCCTGAACCTTGGAGAGGACAAAAAAGAGTTTTGTGCAAAATATGACATCGATCTTAATGACGAACGGCTCTTCCCTTCCAATTTCCTGCCTTTGGATTTCTATTCTGACCGGGGCTCTGATTACAAATCCGATCCGGCCGAAAAGCTGTGTAATGCCCTCGGGATCAACAGACACATTGTCACCGGGGGTTCAGGAAGCATGAAAGGCATGATAGAACAGTGGTTCCATCAGATCCACACGATGGTCAATCCTTACACAGAGGGTGCCGGGCAGATCCAGAAAAGGCACGACTCCCAGCATCACAAGCAGGCTGTTCTTACGGTGCATGATTTCACAAAGATGCTGTTGATCTGTATCCTGTCCTACAACCAAAAACATATGGACAACTATAAGCCTCGTGCCTGTGAGATAAAGGACGGGATAGATTCTACCCCTTCTGTGCTGTGGGAGTACTACTGCAAAACAAAAGGCGCTCCCCGTCCGATCACAGACAGAACAGATTATTTATATAAACTGCTCATACCAAAACAGGGGAAGATCGACAAGAAGGGCATCCATTTCAAAGGACTCACGTATATAAACTATGATGATGAGGACCTCCTTGGCCGTATGTACAGGGCCCAGAATAAAAAGTATGCTCTAAGCGTCAGATATGACCCAAGGGATAACAGCAGGATTTATTACACGGATTCTGTTGGAAACATGGTCTACGCGGAAATGAATGAAGGGGTCGGCTGGCAAGGGGATATTAAAGGACTGACATTCAAAGAAACAAGTGATTACTTCAAAATGATAGCAGTCAAAAACAAAGAAGCGCGTCAAAGGAATGAGGAGATCGACGCTATGCGGGCGGACCTTGTGGAAAATATTGTTGAATCTGCCAAGGCTAACAGCCCTACATATGCAGAGACTGCAAACATGAAAAAGGTGAGAGAGCAGGAAAAACAGCTGATCAACAGAATGGACTCTATCACCGACAGGATCGCTAAGGAAGAAGGGAAAGCTATCGGAGAAAGTTCCGACAGCACAAAGATAATTGATATCGGTTTGCCGGGACCGTCTGAAGCCACGGAACCCAGGCAGGAACTGACAGAAAAAGAATATCTCAATATGGTCGGTAATTTCTACGACTATGAAGGAGAATACGAAGAGGAGGACAGCTGACCACACGTCAAAAAAACTAAATAACGTACTGCTTTATGGAAATATTAACAAATACGGACAACGGGGCAAGGGAGGAAGACAATGTCTTCATTTATAGAATATGAGTACGAAAAACTGGAAAATGGCAGCAGACAGTATGATGCAGTTGATTATTTATCAATGAGAGGAGTAAAGGCAAGGTACGTTAGTTACAGCACGGATACGGGAAACCCGTATATAGAAGCGCTTCCAAAGCCAAGAACACAGAGCGAACTTGATATTGCCTGCCGGAGAGGTATTCCCGGATACAGGTACGAAGAAGAAAAAAAGAAGGAGCCACACGAAAAGATATTATCTATATTGAAACTGAGGGACGTACGGTTCCCTCTGCCGTTAAATTATGAACTTGAAGATGAGGTATTTGATGCGCTGGTCCTGTCTTATCGGGCACGAAATATGTTCCGCGACGCGCGCGGCGACATAAGGCTGGAGTATGAAGCCAGGAACCAAGAGCAACATACGGACGGCCGCCTTGTCGGGAATGACGCAGCTGCGACGAATGCCGGCATAACACTGATCGGTTATTCCGGGTGTGGGAAGTCATCAGCGCTTGAAACATTGTTCCGCAACTATCCGCAGTACATCATACACAAAGGGAAAGGGATGACCACCTACCCGCAGATCGTATATCTTGTCGTCCAGTGTCCACCTCATTCAAATTTCAGGGGCTTGTACAAGAACATTGGTGTCGCTATAGACCGGGCTCTTGGTAACGTAAAACCAGTATATGAGAATGAACTGGACGCTGGAAACCGGGGAAATCTTTCTGCTTATAATGACAAAGTACGATATCTTATAGAAAAATTTGCCATTGGGATCATTATCTTTGACGAGATCCAGCACATACACTTTGATGCCACGTTGGAAAATTCTTTTGAGAGTATCCTTGAACTGTCGAATCAGACCAAGGTTGCCTTCGGTGTTGTCGGTACTGAGGACTCATATGGAAAGATCTTTTCGGGGAACCTCCGGCAGTCAAGGCGACTGGGAGCGGAGATACACGCAGATGTATACTGCCAGAACAGAGTGCTGTTTGATTATAATGTAAAGCAATTGTTTAAATACCAGTGGTTTAACAAACTTGTCGAACCGGATGAAGAGATCATCAATAAGCTGTATGATTGTACAAAAGGGATCATTGACCAGCTTGTAGGGCTTTACATGTACATGAACATAGATTATGTACGAGCGCAGAGGAAGCCAAAGGTCAATGCGGATTATGTCCAGCGCACGATGGAACGGCATTACCCGGGGATGATGGATCTTTTGTCGGACCTGAAAGACCCGAAAGTCGAAGCTGAAAGGGCAAAGCTCGCGAAACAAGCCAATGATGATATGCAGCAGATCGCACAGGAAGAAAAGAGAAAAGCCGCCGAGAAGGCGGCGCTGAACGCCAATAAGGCACCAGACGCTGAGCGGATCGTAGAACTGAAGCAGTTCGTTGTGAGCAGGATCATGGAGATTGACGACAGGTTCAATGCTTCTACGATAGAAAATATGGTCGATAAGGTACTTGGTTCCAAGGAGGGAAAAGAAAAGTCCAATGATGATATAGCCATCATGAGGATGACATTCAAAAAACTTCAAAACGCAGGGAAAACAGATAAGAGAAAGGCACCTAAGAAGAAAAAGGCCTCGCCTGCAGAAATATTATCATTCCTGGAAGATAATGAATGACGGATATGCATATTAACATATTGAAAAGAAAGAATATGTTGGAGATATTTCTTTACAGTGGACAAATGTTCGAATAAAGTGTAATATATTGTTGAAACGTGTTGACGATACGGGCGGATGAGCAGGAGATAGGCCGGTCAAAATGCTGCATTATGCCGGTCTGGCCCTGCTTTCTGGAAACCCGTATTAACAAGACCATAGAAGCTTGACGAAATGGTCCTGCAGTTTGCTCCCGGATGCAAGAAGGGGAAAGGCAGCAAGGCTGGCAAAGGGCAAAGAATAACAATAACGAGGATAAGCTATGACAGATGCTCAGCAGAGAGAAGCTGCAAGGCAGTTTTTCTATCGGTGGCAGAACAAAGGAAATGAGAAGCAGGACGCCAGTTCATATTGGGTCGAAATTCTTCATGACATTCTTGATGTCGGAGATGTGACTCAGCGTGTGGAGTTTGAAAAGCCCGTGATTGGGCCGGACGGGAATACAAAATACATCGATGTATATATCCCGGAGACGCGTGTCCTGATTGAGCAGAAGTCTTTAGGAATTCCGCTCGACAAGCCTCAGGCGGGACACGCCGGGATGACCCCATATGAACAGGCCAAGATGTACGATAACGGCCTGCCGTTTGACGAAAAGGCCAGATGGATTATTACATCGAACTTCGGCGAAATTTGGATCTACGATATGAACCAGAAAAAGCCGGAAAGTAATATTGTGAAGCTCGCTCTGCAGGAACTTTCCGCGAAGTATCATATGCTGGACTTTGTCGTGAACCGGGAAACCAAGAAAATCACGCAGGAGATGGAAGTTTCCCTGAAAGCCGGTGAAATCGTCGGGGAACTGTACGATGCCTTCCACAAGCAATTTAAAAATCCTGATGATCCAGAGACGCTCAAGAGCCTGAACAAGCTGTGCGTCCGCCTGGTATTCTGCCTGTATGGCGAGGACGCCGACGTTTTCGGTAAGAAGAGCCTTTTCCATGACTACATGGCTCAGTTCAAGCCGTCCCAAGCACGAAAGGCTCTGCGGGATCTCTTCCGAATCCTTAATCAAAAACCAGAAGAACGTGACAAGTATCTTGCGGACGATGATCCTATACTTGCATCTTTTCCGTATGTAAATGGAGGGCTGTTTGATGGAGATGACGCGGAAATTCCGCCCTTCACAGACGAAATCATGGATCTGCTACTAAACAAAGCGTCCAATGATTTTGACTGGTCCGGCATCAACGGAACGATTTTTGGCGCTGTGTTTGAGTCTACGCTGAATCCTGAGATCCGACGTTCCGGCGGCATGCATTACACCGCCATCGAGAACATCCATAAGGTGATAGACCCACTTTTCCTTGACGACCTGAAAGAAGAATTTGAATCCATCAAGGCTATTGAAATCTGGAAGACCCAGAAGACGAAGCTAGAGGCCTTCCAAAATAAGCTGGCGTCATTAACATTCATGGATCCAGCGGCCGGATCCGGTAATTTTCTAACAGAGACCTACACAAGCCTGCGTAAGATTGAGAATGAAGTGATAAAGCTCTTATCCCGCGGACAGATGACTCTGGGCGAGGTCATGAATCCCATCAAAGTCAGCATTGGTCAGTTCGCGGGCATTGAAATTAATGACTTTGCGGTCACAGTTGCACGTACTGCCCTCTGGATCGCCGAAAACCAGATGATGAAGGAGACCGAGGACATTGTCCAGATGGATCTCGACTTTTTGCCCTTAAAAACCAATGCCAATATCGTAGAGGGGAACGCACTGGAGATCAACTGGAACGATGTGGTACCCAACACTAAACTGACTTATCTACTTGGCAATCCTCCCTTTGTCGGCGCGCGGCTGATGAGTAGGAACCAGAAGGCGGATGTGAACCGACTTTTTGCGGGATTTAAGAATGCCGGGGATCTGGATTACGTGGCATGCTGGTACAAGAAGGCCTCCGACTATATTGCTGGCACAGGGATACGATGCGCTCTGGTCTCTACCAATAGCATCACCCAAGGTGTGGCCGTCCCAACCCTCTGGAAGCCCCTCTTCGAGGAAGGCATCCATATTGATTTTGCTTACCGAACCTTCCGTTGGGACAGCGAGGCCACAATCAAGGCCCATGTCCACTGCGTGATCGTAGGTTTTTCCAAGGCAGAGAAAAACGGGGATAAGATACTTTTTTCGGAGGAGGGAACAAAGGAACATGTAAAAAATATCAATGGATACTTGCTTGACGCGGAAGATGTATTTGTCAGCAGTAGGAGCACGCCATTGTGTGATGTTCCAAAGATTGGTATCGGGAACCAGCCGATTGATGACGGAAATTATCTTTTTACAAAAGAAGATATGGAAGCTTTTATCAAAAAAGAGCCTTCGTCTAAAAAATGGTTCAAACCATGGTATGGCTCTCAGGAATTCATCAACCGAAAGCCACGCTACTGCTTGTGGCTCGGCGATTGCCCCCCAAACGAGCTTAAAAAAATGCCACAGTGCATGAAGCGAGTGGAAGCTGTCCGTGCTTTTCGCGTTGCCAGCAGGAGATCATCCACGAAGAAGCTGGCCCAGTATCCGACCAGGTTTCAGACAGAAAACATGCCGAAGGGGACGTACATCGTAATCCCGGAGGTTTCTTCGGAACGCAGGCGTTATGTCCCGATGGGCTTCATGACTCCGGATATTTTGTGTAGCAATTTGGTAAAAGTCATGCCTCACGCGACGATCTACCACTTTGGCATCCTACAATCTAATGTCCATATGTCCTGGATGCGTGCTGTCGCCGGGCGTCTGGAAATGAGATACAGGTACTCTAAGGATATTGTCTATAACAACTTTCCTTGGCCTAATCCCACACCTGAACAAAAAGAGAGGATAGAGAAGACGGCGCAAGGTATCTTAGATGCCCGTGCCATTTACCCCGACAGCAGTCTTGCAGACCTCTATGACCCGCTAACTATGCCTCCAGAGTTGCGTAAAGCTCACCAGAAAAACGACGCCGCCGTCATGCAAGCTTACGGCATGCCGATCAAGGAAACGGATGAGGCCGCCTGCGTAGCCTGGTTAATGCGACTGTACCAGGAAAAAGTACAAGCAACCAGCAAATAAGGAGAAGAAATATGCCCAGGGAAAAGAAGGACGCCCGGTACCTGAACATAAAACTTTCTTCTTATATATACGGGCCTTAATAAGACGGCAGCGACTGAGAAGATAATGGAAAAATTTTTCAATGAGTATTTCGATAAGCCGGAAGAAGAACGCAACCCGTTCGGGTAAGTTTGACTCAGAAGAATATAAAACTATCTGTTCGGATCTCTGCATGTACAGAGAATTTACAAATATGGAGATGCATGCCGTGTTCCATATACGGACGAAGCTGTGTCGGGAAGACACAAAATGGGCGCCGAGAATATCGGCGCTCTTTTTGTGCTTTATGAAGGCATCCCCTTTGTTATGCGAAGGAAGATGTGGTATAGTATAGAAGCATGTTGGCCTTCATATGGTAGTATACACGCTGTTCCACAACATGTTTCATTTATAATTGTAGAAAAACGATAACAAATCCCGGGGATACAAAATGCATATTTCGTTTATAATTGTAGAAATATCGAAAATCTTCGGGGAAATAGGCAATCTTGTTTCATTTATAATTGTAGGGAAACACAAACCTGTCCGCGGAATCTCTTCAAAGGGTTCTGTCGCAGGCAATGCCTGGCAGACACAGCAGAGCCAGATGGCCCAGGCTGTCTCAGCAGGCGTAAATCCCGCACAGACAACTCCTGCAGCTCCTGCAGCTCCTGCTGCCGGGACAAAGAAGGTGACTGCTGACCGCAAGGCCATCCTGGTTGCTACAAAGACCTGCCCCAACTGCGGCGCGGCCAAAAAGATGCTGGAAAAAGCCCACATCCCTTACCAGGTGATCTATGCCGACAACCCCGAGGGCATGTCGTTTGCGGAGGCCAACAACATTATCCAGGCCCCGACCCTGCTGATGCCCAACGGCGAAACATATGACAAATATACCAACATTGCCGAGATTTCCGCTTTCATGAAGAACCGCAGACCTGTCCTGGCATAATTGAGGCAGAACAGGGCAGGGAAAACAGTCATGTCCCCTGTGCCGGGTCATCATCCGGGCTGAGCCTGTTCGTCTGAATAAAAAAAGACCAAAAAAATCCTCTCATCCGACCACAAATCGGGTGAGGGGATTTTTTGTTCCTGATGACACGTCCTGTGAAATGCGGCTTTCCGCTTTACATATCTGAGGCCATGGGCGGGTGCCCGCAGACATGTATGATTGTCTGCGCGCTGATCCGCTCTTACGGACTCTGGCAATGCTCCGAACATCCGCACACCGCCCCGCTGCTTTGATCAGCCTTAAAGTTCGGTCTCGCTCCAGTCATCCTGCAGCTCCAGCTGTTTCCAGCTGATGCTCTTATCACCGGCCTTCTGCCGGTGGAGTTCACCGACCATGTGCCGGACGACCTTGTCCCGGTCGCCTTCATGGAAGCGCCGCAGATAAGGCTGGTCGCCCTCCACGTCAGTGAAATAATAGATGACGTCCTGCCTCTGCGCGGAGGAGTAGACTGCCAGCTTTCCCTTGAAGGATTCGCCCTGGTAGAGGTGATAGCCCCGGATCAGTTCAGCAATGTCCGCCTGCAGCATGACCTCCGCCTGCCTGCCCTGAAGCTCTTCCGCCGCGGTGTTCATCCTGTCGAGAGAATAATTCAGATTCCCGGCCAGCAGGGCGCTGATGTCAGTGCGTCCTCCTTCCATGGCCGTAAACCCCTGCAGGACCTGCTTTTCTCCGTTTTCCATACAGGAGATCTGACGGACCGAAGCGGTGTCTACCGCCAGTCCTTCCGCGGCTGCAGCCAGACAATAGCCCAGAAAATACTCGTCCTGCTCAGATCGCACCAAAGAGAGCAGGCTGCCGCCCGGACGCAGGTGCTTTTGCAGGGAGTGGACTTCCTCCTCATAGTAGTCCATGAGAAGCGAAGCCCGGCGCAGGTATAAAGTGCCCCGCTTCCAGACCGGAAAACTATCCCCGGGCTGCAGGGGACGCAGAGGAGCCACCCCCAGTGAGAGCACTGTGTCAAATTTGCCGCCTTCGTAGCTTTTGAGATCGCCACAGAGAAAGAGGGGACCGGAAAGGGATCCCTCCCCGGCCCTGTCATCTGTTTTTTCTCCTGACCATTCATCCCGTGAAGGTTCCAGACAGACGACCGCGGAAGCCGGGAACAGGCGGCTGATGTGCCGCGCGCATTCCGGATCGATCCCGGAACAGAGTATCTTGCCGCCGAACAAATCTTTGTTTTTGTCGATCCAGCGATTGATTTTTTCCACAATATTATTTTTCATCCCCACCTCAATAGAATATAACAAAACGTTTTCGCAGAAGACACCCGGGCGCAGAGTGCAGAACACGTGACCTGCGGCCGGATTTTTACTCGTATATACAGAATCCATTTTACATCCCTTAAGAACATAGTTCAATCTGTCCGGACAGCAGCAGGCATGAAATGAGCATGGAACGGGCATTGAATGAGCGTGGGACGGGCATGGAATGAGCATGGAACGGGCATGAGATGAGCATGGAGCAGGCATTGAATGAGCATGGGACGGGCACGGAATGTGCCCAAATCCGGACAGACAGGGATAAAGACGGAATTCTGTGAAGATTAATGGCAATCGATCAATCGTACTAATAATAATACAGTAAATGTATACAAAAAAGTCGCGCCAAATATTGAAGTTATTGTGAAAAAAATTATATAATTTGTATATATTTTACTCGTTCGTATCGGCAGGTTTTTGAATCTTCACAGAGTGAAGGCTGGAGGCGGCGAAAACAGCCGTCCTGTTCAAAATATAAGACAGCGGCAGGGAAGGTAAAACCGGATTTACGGACCGCGCGCCTGCGGAGCGAAACAGCAAAACAAGGTAATACAATGGGGCATCAATGGCGCACGAAACCCGCATCAGCAGGGGATAGATAGCATCGGGTTTCAGCAAAAAAGAGAAAGGAGTGAGCTGTATGAGTACAACAGATGCGCTGTATGAACGTTTCAAGACGAATCTGGCAGCCGTCAACGGGGAATGTTCATTGGCAGTCAAAGCAGATGCCGCCAAGGTTGTGGCAGATCTCTTCCGCGAGAAGGGATTGAAGACGACCTGCGTGGCAGAGACGGACTTCCTTCGTGAACTTGGAATTGTTCCCGCACTGAAAGAGGCAGGAATCGAGGTCTTCACCGACCACATCCGTCTGCATGCGGAGACCGCTCAGGGAGGCATTTCCGAGGCGCAGTACGGCATCGCCGATCTTGGCAGCATTCTCCAGGTCGGAGATGAAGTGGATGCCAGAATCGTGGCGACTATGGCGGAGGACTATGTCGGAATCGTAAAGGAATCCACGATCGTCGACGACTATGACGCTATGTTTGACCTGCTCTGCGGATTGCCGGAACTTCCGAATTTCGTCGGATTCATCACCGGACCCAGCAGAACTGCAGATATCGAGTGCGTGAGCACAGTAGGTGTGCACGGACCTCTCAGACTCAATATCGTGGTGGTACAGGACGCCTGACCCGCGGACCGGACCGGTTCATTCCCGACCCGAGGCCTGAACCACTCTGATCCGTTCCGGAAAATCTGTATACATCTCGAACGCCGATGCGTCAGCAACGGCTTTTGGAAAGGAGAAAATTAAAACATGGCTAGTCTGGAGCTTAAGCGGGAAATACAGGAAGCCTTAAAGAATACGACCCTCAGCAGAACGCTGGGAACATTCTGCGCTACCTATCCTGCAAAGAGAGAAAAATCTTATGCCGGCGTCGATTTTGAGTCGACCCGCGACAGTATCAAAGAAGTCAAGACCTACGCTGCAGAGCATGTCGATGAGATGATCGAAGAGTTCACCAAGAACTGCACTGCAAGAGGCGGCAATGTCTTCCACGCCCACAGCACGGAAGAGGCAATGGAGTATATCCGCAACCTTGTCAAGGAAAAAGGCGTCAAGACCATCGTCAAGTCCAAATCCATGGCATCTGAAGAACTACATATGAACCAAGTACTGGGCGATGACGGCGTCCTGGTCCAGGAGACCGACCTGGGTGAGTTCATCATCGCCCTGGAAGGCAACACACCTGTCCACATGGTCATGCCGGCCCTCCACCTCAACAAGGAGCAGGTCGCTGATTACTTTACTGAATATACAAAAGTGAAAAATGAGCCCATCATCGCGGAGGAGGTCAAGACAGCCCGCCGCGTCATGCGCGATAAGTTCACACATGCTGAAATGGGCGTTTCCGGCGCCAACGTCGCTGTGGCCGAGACCGGAACGGTCTTCACCATGACCAACGAAGGCAACGGCCGTATGGTCGGCACGCTGCCCAATATTCATCTGTATGTATTCGGTATCGAGAAGTTCGTCAAGAGCCTCTCCGACGCCCGCTATATTTTCAAGGCACTTCCCCGTAACGGCACGGGCCAGCGCATCACATCCTATATCTGCATGTACAGCGGTGCTACCGAGGTCACAACGGACAAAGAAGCCGACACCAAGGAAAAGAAAGAATTCTACGCGGTCATCCTCGATGATCCCGGACGCCGCGCCATCCTTGCGGATCCCGACTTCCGCGAGGTCTACAACTGCATCCGCTGCGGCGCATGTCTTGACGTATGTCCGGCCTTTGCTCTTCTGGGCGGCCACGTCTACGGCTCCAAAGTCTACACCGGCGGTATCGGAACCATCCTGACACACTTCCTGGTCTCCGAGGAGCGCGCGGATGAGATCCAGAACATCTGCCTGCAGTGCGGACGCTGCAAAGAGGTCTGCGGCGGCGGCCTCCACATCCCTGAGATGATCATGAAACTGCGTGAGCGCAGCTACGAAGCGAACCCCAATCCTGTTTACAAGTTCGCTCTGGACGCGGTCAGCGACAGAAAGCTCTTCCACTCCATGCTGAGGATCGCCTCTGTGGCACAGGAGCCTTTCACCAAGGGCACCAACTTCATCCGCCATCTGCCCATGTTCCTGTCCGGCATGACCGAGGGCAGAAGCCTGATGAGCATTGCCCCCGTGCCTTTCCGCGACATCTTCCCGACCATTCAGCAGAAGGTCGACAATCCCAAGGGCAAGATCGCTATGTTCACCGGCTGCATGCTCGATTTCGCCTATGTCGATATCGCCAAGGCTGTCATCGCCAACCTGAACTCGATCGGCTATGTTGTCGACATGCCTATGGGCCAGTCCTGCTGCGGCGCTCCCGCCACTTACATGGGCGACAGGGAGAACGCGAAGAAGACCGCGGAGCTCAATGTCGAGGCCATGCACGCAGAGGACTACGATTACGTCGTATCCGCATGTCCTACCTGCACGCACCAGCTGCGTGAATACAGGACCTTCTTCGAGGAAGGCTCCGACATGTACAAGAAGGCTGCAGAGCTGGGCGACAAGACCTTCGATTTCTGCAAGCTCTTCTATGATCTTGGAGGACTTGAGGAATCCGGCGACGCATCGCCCATCACCATCACCTATCATGATTCCTGCCACCTCAGGAGAGAGCTGGGTGTCTGGAAAGAGCAGAGAGAGCTGCTCACAAAGACCAACGGCATCACCCTGGTCGAGATGGTCGATTCCGACGTCTGCTGCGGTTTCGGCGGAACCTACAGCATCAAGCTTCCCGAGGTCGCGACACCGATCCTGGCCAAAAAACTTGCCCACATCAAGGATACAGGCGCAAGCCTTGTCGCGGTCGACTGTCCCGGCTGCCTGATGCAGATCCGCGGCGGTATGGACGCAAACGATATTCCGATCGAAGTCAAGCACACCGCTGTGATCCTTGCGGAGAAGCGCGGCCTGATCTGATCGCAAGAGATATATTCAGAGAGAATTATTTTCTGTAAAACATAATGACAAACAGTATAAAAGGTAATAGAACTGCCGCTCCTGAGATCCCGGAGATCCCCTATGAGCGAATGACCGCTGCGGCGGCCATCCGCCTGGCGGCGGTCCACACATGGCCTGCAGCGGTCTGCCCTGTATTGTTCGGCATCTTCTGGTGCCTGCAGCGGGGGATTTACCTGTCACCGGCACAGGCCATCCTGCTTGCGGCAGCGTGTGTGCTTTCACAGTCTTCGGTGAACACTCTCAACGACTACGTCGACTTTGTCAGCGGCGCAGACAGCGAGAAAGACAATGTGGAAGTCAACGACGCAGTGCTGATCTACTATCGGGTGAATCCCGGACATGCCCTGGCGCTGGGGATCATATATCTGATCTCCGCCGCGCTCTGCGGAGTGGCGGCTTCCTGGCACTCGGGTCCGGCACCCTTTATCATCGGAATCCTGGGAGGACTCACGGTCCTCGGGTACAGCGTTTCGCCTGTCCCGGCCGCTTCCCTTCCGGTGGGAGAAGCACTGTCGGGATTTGTCATGGGAGCCCTGATTCCCATGGGCACCGCAGCTGTGGCCGACGGGAATTTCCACCCGGAAATACTCCCCGAGTGCCTGCCCCTGATCCTGGGGATCGCGCTGATCATGCTGAGCAACAACGGCAGCGACATCGAAAAAGACATAGCTGCACAGCGCGCGACCCTTCCGGTCCTGCTGGGACGCGAAAAGGCTCTGATCCTCTACCGTGTAATGCTTGCGGTCTGGATCGCGCTTCTGTGCATCCAGCCTCTCACACGCCTGGGGAAGATCGGTTTTCTGAGCATAGTGCTCACACTGATCCTGGGCCGCCGGCCGTTCGGCTTTCTGATCCGGGCCCGCCTCCTTCCGGGGGACAGGATCCGTCAGATGAAAAGCGTCACAGCGGCAAATCTGATCGGCAACGGACTGCTGGGACTGGCCTATGCGGCCGCCTGGTTTCTGCAGCTTCCGGGCTGAGTCCGGGCTGAGGATTGAATTATCAGGCCCGGGAGGATCCCGAAAGGGCAATGTGCCCGCGGCAGCCGGCAAGGCAGCTGCAGAACAAAAACCCAACAGAACCGAACAGGGAAAAACAACAGTTTAACCTTCAATATGAAAAACAGGAAAACGCCGGCGGACGTGTACGAGATTTTTCAGACACTGGCGCCGCGCTATGACAGGGCAAATGCCCGGATCAGCCTTGGCCTTGAGCGGGGCTGGAAAAATATGCTGGTGAAGCGACTGCCGGCCGGGATCGGGGCCGGAGAGCAGGTGCTGGACGTCTGCTGCGGCACCGGCGACATAGCGATCGCCCTCGCGGGAGAAAATCCGGATCTGGCAATCACCGGACTTGATTTTTCACCTGCCATGCTGGAGGTCGCAAGGGAAAAGGGAAAAGGGCTCTCCAACCTGACCTGGGTAGAGGGAGACGCCATGGAACTTCCCTTTCCCGACGGGACTTTCGCGGCTGCCTGCATTTCGTTCGGCCTCAGGAACACACCGGATTACGCGCGTGTTCTGCGGGAGATGAAACGAGTCGTGCGGCCGGGAGGAAAGGTATACTGCCTGGACTCCTTTGTCCCGGACAATCCGATCATTCTGCCTGCCTACCGCCTCTACTTCCGGCACATCATGCCGGTTCTCGGCGGAGGAAGGAAGTATCATGAACAATATACCTGGCTTTATCAGTCGACGGAGCAGTTTCCCAGGAGGAAAAAACTGATGCGTCAGTTTGCCCGGACAGGGCTTGCGCAGGTACAGAGCCGAAGCAGAATGCTGGGCGCCTGTGTCCTGGTCGAAGGAACAAAGCCGGAACAGATTACAACAGGAGAAAACTATGAGCGAAGAAAAATTTGACGCCATAATCGTAGGAGGAGGACTGGCCGGCGCAACTGCGGCATATGTTCTTGCAAATGCCGGGCTGGAAGTTCTGCTGGCAGACCGCGGCGATTTCTGCGGCTCCAAGAACGTGACCGGCGGACGTCTCTATGGGCACAGCATGGAGAAGGTCATCCCCGGTTTTGCCGAGGAAGCTCCTATCGAGCGAAAAGTCACGCACGAAAAGATTTCGCTGATGACTCCGAAGAGCTCTCTGGACATCGGATTCAGCTCCTCGAAGCTTGCGGAGGAGGCCGAGAGCACATCTTACACGATCCTGCACTCCAAATTTGACAAATGGCTTGCCGACAAGTGCGAGGAAGCGGGCGTCATGCTGGTTCCCGGCATCCGTGTCGACAGCTGTGTCGTCGAGGACGGAAAAGTAGTGGGAATCGACGCCGGCGGCGAGGTCATGTATTCAGACGTCGTCATTCTGGCGGACGGTGTCAACTCTCTGCTGGCCCAGCGCCTGGGCATGAAGAAAGAACTCACCCCCCACGAAGTGGCTGTCGGTGTCAAGGAAGTCATCAAACTGGATGAAGAAGTCATCAACCAGCGCTTCGGTGTCCGTGGAGACGAGGGTGTCGCCTGGCTTTCCGCCGGTGACGCGACTGCCGGAGCTTTCGGCGGCGGCCTTCTCTACACCAACAAGGACACCATCTCCATCGGTATCGTGGCGACTCTGGCAGATATCGGCTACACCGATATTTCTATCCCGGATCTGCTGGACCGCTACAAAGAGCACCCCGCGATCAAGCCCTATATTGAAGGCGGCGAGGTCATTGAGTACAGTGCCCACCTTGTTCCCGAGGCCGGCATTCACATGATCCCTGAACTTGTCCGTGACGGCGTTCTCGTGACCGGCGACGCGGCGGGATTTGTCGTGAACCTGGGCTTCACAGTCCGCGGCATGGACTTCGCGATCGAGTCCGGACGTCTTGCGGCAGAGGCTGTCATCGCAGCCAGAGAAGCAGGCGACTTCAGTAAGGAACAGCTTTCCTCCTATGTGAAAGCCCTCGACGAGAGCTTTATCATGAAGGACATGAAGGCACTCAAGGGATTCCCGACCATCCTCTCCCGCAGAGAGATCTTCAAAGACCTGCCCGAGATGGTGGACGACATGTGCACAAAGGCATTCACGGTCAGCGGAAAGCCCAGCATGGACTTCATTATGTATGTAATCAATTCTCTGGCATCCCACCTGAGCGTCGCGCAGCTGATGAGTCTGGTCGGGGATATCATGGACGCGTTCTGACCGGCATCCAGAGGCCAGAATGAGATGATCCGGCGATCAGAGGTCAGATTTTGATGATTCTGCGGTCAGACCGGAAAGCGATGATTGATTCTACGTATAAGAGGGAATAAAAATGGCTAAAATGAGTGTAGATGATAAGCTGGGACTGGATTTGTTCCACACAGATGAGCACAATCCCCATATCACTGTGAATGAGGATTATGACAATATGGAGGAGATCCAAAAGATCCTCCTCGCATGCCCCGCCGGCCTTTACCACTACGAAAACGGTAAAGTGACATTCAGCCACGAGGGCTGCCTGGAGTGCGGCACCTGCCGTGTACTCTCCATTGACAAGGTCGTCAAGACCTGGGACCACCCCATGGGAGGTGCTGGCGTACAGTTCCGCCAGGGCTGATCCATAACGATTCCGCCGCATCATTCGGGCGGCAGGAATTCCTATAAGACTGACACAGCTCTCCGCCGCGGCACACAAGGGCCGGGCGGAGAGCCTTTTAAGTAAGACTGTCAAAGACGATCAAATTGAAGCGATGCCTGAGCGCGGAACGCGGCAGGGCGCCGCTTCTTAACTGTGACTATGAATCTGTGAGCTGTGCTTATGGCGGAGCACAGGATGAAAGAGGCTTTGGAGAAAAGGACATGACAGGGATTTTTATCATCACCGGAAAAGGCGGAGTCGGAAAGACCAGCGTGGCGGCCGCGCATGCGGTGCGCAGTGCCGCGGAGGGAAAAAACACCCTCCTGGTCAGCGCGGATATGGCCCACAACCTGGGCGACATTTTCCAGACAAGAGCCGGTGGACATGTCCAGGAAATAGGCCCCTGCCTGTCAGTCCTTGAACTGGATCCATACCTGCTGATGAGGGAGGAATATCCCCATATCAACAAATCGATTGCCAACCTCTCCGGCAGCATGGGAATGGCAGTCGGTCAGATCGGTGACAGTTATATGATTCCCGGTCTGGAAAACCTTTTTTCACTTCTTAAAATCCGCGACCTGTACCAGAGCGGTACATATGACCGGATCATCGTGGACTGCGCCCCCACCGGCGAGACTCTTTCTCTTCTCAAACTTCCGGAACTGCTGTCCTGGTATGTGGAAAAGTTTTCGCCAGTCGGCAGGACTTTGACAAGAGTCCTGACCCCTCTTGCAAAGATCCGCTATCAGATGGATCTGCCGGATGGCGCTGCCATGGATGAACTGGGACAGCTCTACCAGAAGCTGCTCAGACTCCAGGATCTGCTCAAGGATCCGGAGACCACCCGTGTGCGTCTTGTCTGCACTCCGGAGAGAATGGTCGTCGAAGAGACCAGGCGCAGCTATATGTACCTGAATCTCTACAGATACCCGGTGGACTGCGTCTTTATCAACAGGATCCTTCCAGGGAAAACAGGCAGTGATTTTATGGACAGCTGGCGGAAGATTCAGGCGGGATATATCTCGGAACTGGAGAGTGTTTTCAGTGAACTGACCATCACCAGAATCCCCTGGTATCCCCTGGAAATCAGGGGAGCGCAGGCAGTAGAGTATCTGAGCCGGGATGCCCTTGGAGATGAGAACCTCTTTGACCGTCCGGTCAGGACAGACAATGAGGTATATGCCCGGATTGAAGGAGGCTACAGCCTGACTATCCGCGTCCCCGGAGCAGCTCCCGAAGATGTCAAAGTCTTCCCACGGGAGATGGATGTGGATATCAGGATCCGCAATTTTATGCGCAGTATCCCCCTTCCCGGTGTTCTGCGCGGAGCGGAAATGACTTCCGCCCGGGTCGAGGACGGAAGCCTGACCATCTGCTACGCTGTGAAAACTCAGGACACATGAAACGGCGGGCGGCACATTTCGGACGGGTGAAACTTAAGCTGTGACCGCATCAACCATCACTGTAGAAAGAACAATTAAAATGAGAATTCTGATCTATACCGGAAAAGGCGGCGTGGGGAAAACAAGCATTGCAGCCGCGACGGCCGTGAGGCTGGCGAAAGAAGGGAAAAAGGTGCTGCTTATGAGCACGGACCAGGCACACAGTCTGGGCGACTCCCTCTGCATGAAACTGGATACCGAACCCCGCCAGGTATTCCCGGGACTGGAGGCGATAGAGATCGACCCCTCCAAAGAGAGCAGGCGGGCCTGGGGGACTCTTCAGGATTATCTGCGTCAGCTGATCGAGCAGAAGGCCAACGGAGGCATAGAAGCGGATGAAGTCCTGCTCTTTCCGGGGCTCGAGGAGCTGTGTTCCCTGATCCGGATTCTGGAAGCATATGAAGAGGGAAAACACGATGTGATCATCGTGGACTGTGCCCCTACCGGCGAGACACTGGCTCTTCTGCGCTATCCGGAGCGCCTGTCGGTGCTGGCGGACCGCCTTCTCCCTATGGTTCGCGGTGTTACGAGTGTATTTGGAGGACTGATCTCCAGGAAGACCACCGTTCCCAAGCCCAGGGACCTGGTCTTCGCGGAATTTGACGCTCTGGTCAAACGTCTGAATGAGCTTCAGAAGATCCTGCGGGACCGGGCTGTGACCAGCATGAGGATTGTTACCACGCCCGAGAGAATCGTCCTTGAGGAGGCCAGAAGAAGCTTCACCTGGATCAATGAGTATGATTTCGGCGTGGACGCTGTATGTATGAACAGGGTTTATCCCGAGGAGGCCATGCAGGGTTACTTTGAGGGATGGCGACAGATGCAGCGGGAGAGCCTGAGGATCGCGTCCGAGAGCTTTCCCGGCAGGAAGCATTTCATCCTGCCTCTCCAGAAGACAGAAATCCGGGGGCTTGAAGTACTGGAAAGCATTGCGGGGAAACTGTACGGCAGCGACGATCCGGCAGAGATTTTCTGTAAAGAAGAAGCCTTCCGGATGGTCTATGATGAGCAGACCGGTGTCAGGAGTCTCATTATCTCACTTCCCTATGCGGAGGAGGACGAGATACGTGTCGAAAAAGAAGAAAACGACCTCCTCTTGTATGTGCGCAGCGAGGTGCGCCGCCTCCGTCTTCCCGACCTGCTCTGCAGACGCGACCTGGGTGTCTGGCGTTTTCAGAACGGAGAGCTGACTGTCCCATTCACATATTCCTGGCAGAAGTAGAATACTGGAAGAAACAGAATACTGGAAGAAAACATGTTTGGAAGCGTGAAAAATCCTGCCGATGCATTATTTTTCACTCCGGATGTATGTGCCGCGAGACGGCTCAAACATCCTGTGATCCTTCACCGTTTTCGCCTGCGCGAAAACGCCTCACACACATGCGGAGCATGTGTTGACGCCCTTGCGGGCGGCATGGCCGGAAAGAGAGATTAAAGCAGCGCAAAAAGAGCCGGAATGTGGTTTTCATTCCGGCTCTTTTTATATAGAAGATGGCATTAATCAGAAGACTATATACTCAGCCCTCTTCCAGGGAGTGGGACTTGTGGACCGTGACTGTCTGGTCATAGCAGGAGAAGACGTCATCCACGAAGTTTTTGTCAGGTGAAGGAGTGAGCAGGCTGACGATCGGGACGATGATGAGTCCGGCGATCATTGCAGCTGCACCAGCATTGATGGGGGACTTAATGAAGTGAAGGAACATGTTGGAAACAGTGATTCCGACACCTGCAATGTAGCTGACCCATACAGCGGCTGTAGAAACATTCTTGAAGTACAGACCGTACAGGAAAGGAGCCAGGAACGCGCCCGCCAATGCGCCCCAGGAAATACCCATCAGCTGTGCGATGAAGGTGGGAGGATTGAGCGCGATGACGACAGAGAGGATGATGAAGAAGGCAACCAGGGCACGCATGACGACCAGCTGTGTCTTTTCAGTCATATCCTTCACAACGGTTTCTTTGAGGAAGTCCAGAGTCAGGGTGGAGCTCGATGTGAGAACCAGCGAAGACAGAGTGGACATGGAAGCGGACAGAACAAGGACGATGACGATACCGATCAGGATATCCGGCAGGGTAGAGAGCATCTGAGGAACGATAGAGTCGTATGCGATGCTTCCGTCAGCCTTGTAGATCTCGGGGCAGTCGAAGAGGCGTCCGAAGCCGCCAAGGAAGTAGCAGCCGCCCGCGACGATCACTGCGAAGAAAGTGGAGACGATCGTGCCGGTCTGCACGGCCTTCTCATCGCGGATCGCGTAAAACTTGTGCACCATCTGGGGAAGACCCCAGGTACCCAGAGATGTCAGAATGATAACACCCAGAAGGTTCACGGGGTCAGGACCGAAAAAGCTGGCCAGCAGGCCCTGGCTGCCCTGGAGGGCGGGAACCGCCACATCATCCGCGGAGATCAGGGAGAGCTCGTGGATCGCGTTCTGAAAACCGCCGTGGCCGTTCAGGACCGCGAGAATAACTGCGGTGATGCCGAAGAGCATGATGATACCCTGGATGAAATCATTGAGAGCCGTTGCCATGTATCCGCCGACGATGACATAGACACCGGTCAGAATTGCCATCGCGAACAGGCATACACTGTAGGGAATATCAAACGCCATCCCGAACAGGCGGGACAGACCGTTGTAGATCGAAGCTGTGTAAGGAACAAGGAAAATGAAGGCAATCGCGCTTCCGGCAATCTGCAGCGGTTTGGACTGGAATCTCTTTCCGAAGAAATCGGGCATAGTCCTGGAATCCAGCTTCTGTGTCATGACGCGGGTGCGCCTGCCCAGGATAAGCCATGCCAGAAGGGAACCGATAAAAGCATTTCCCAGACCGATCCATGTTGAAGAGAGACCATATTTCCAACCGAACTGCCCCGCGTAGCCGACGAAAACGACTGAAGAAAAATAGGAGGTACCGTAAGCGAATGCTGTGATCCAGGGACCGACCTGACGTCCGCCCAGAACGTAATCAGTGACATTGCCGGCTTTGCTGCGGCTATAGAAGCCGACACCGACCATGACGCTGAAGAAAATCAGTAACAGTAGTATTTTCGCAAACATAAATAATACCTCCTAAAACAATTAATAAATCAATGCGGGGGTGAACAGTCCAGGCTTTAAAAGACTGCGCTTTAGCACTTAAACGCTTAGACGCTTTAAAGCTCTAAAGCGTATTATAGACAGGGGAGCCATCCATGTCAATAGAAAAATTTGTGTGAGCTGTTCAGTCTTTTCGGCCAAGAGGTTATAAAAATCAGAACTTTATTGAAAAAACAGAGAAAACATGTAAAAAAACCGATAATCAGGATCTTTTTTCTATCATTGGCGGTACTCGAGAGGACAAATATCGTTTCTCTTCACACCGGTCGGGAATGAAACAGGCCGGGATCCGTCCTCTTTTCTTCTATATTGTCTTTTCTCCAAACCGTCTTCCGCGAATCTGTGTTTTTTTATATATGCTTTATATGATAATCACCTGTATAATGTTACAATGTTGTAAGGAGCATTGCGGGAGCGCCAGAGCGCGGAGCAATGTGTGCAGTACTGTGAGAGCGCGGGACGCGCGAAACAGCTTGTGGCTTTGATCATATATGTCTGTGAAAGCAAGGTCATGGCCACAAGTATATACTCTGTAATCTGAAAACAGTTCTGAAAAAAACATAAACCGGGTTGAGAAAAAACCATCAAATCGTTATAATCCTTTTCACTGAAACCGGTCCCCGGAAAAAAGTGCCCGGGGCCTGACATAGTATTGTGAACATCCTCCGGGGACTTCGTGCCCGGGAGGCGGGGCTGGAAGGCTCCGCCGGGAGTGTTCGCGCTAAAAGCGCCGCAGATCTGCGCAGACGGGATCATAGAATTCACTTCTGTGTTATTCTCCCCGCCTGTTTATGAGCGGAGCGCTTTTTCATGGAGGTAAAAATGGCAGGAAAAGATTCTGAATATCGTGATAGAAGCAGCAATTTTAACAGACGGGGTTCCGCTTACTCCCCGGAAGGGATGATCGAGGACGAAGAAGACTATGAAGAATTTGTCCGCTCGATGGAAAGGAAGAACAGAAGAGTCCCTTCTTCCGCAGGAAGGCAGCCGGCGCCTGCCTCTTCAGGGGGAGGAAGACGAAGGCCGGAAAACGCCGGGGGACGTGATCACGACAGCTTTCGCGGAGACTTTCGCGCTGCCCGGGATCTGGACGATGAAGCGGAATATTATGATCCGGGGCAGAGAGAAACGAGAGGAGGACAGAGGCAGCACCCGGAGGACCGGGGCGGCATCCGGACAGATGGATCCGGAGAACAGGACAAAGGCTCCGGAAGGCGCAGAAAAAAGGGGATCGGAAGTCTCATTCTGAAAATATTTCTGATACTTCTGCTCCTGATCGTTATCGCCGGAGGCCTTCTTTTTTACAAAATGAAGGACGTTCTCAAGCTGCAGAGGGTGAATTCCATTGACCTCGAAGAACAGCTGAGTCCGGGGATTCCATATAAAGTCAGAGCAGACGAGTATATGAACGGATACAAGAATATAGCCCTTTTCGGTGTGGACTCCCGTTCCGGAGACCTGCTTGAGGGGGATAACCGCAGTGATACTATGATGATCTGCTCGATCAATGAGAAAACCGGTGAGATCAAGCTGGTCTCCCTCTATCGTGACACTCTCCTCGATGTGGGAGACGGCCAATACAGAAAAGCCAATACCGCCTACGCCCTTGGAGGACCTGCGCAGGCAATCGATATGATGAACAAGAATCTGGATCTCAATATCGTTGATTTTGTGACAGTTGGATTTGAGGGACTGGCGCACACGATCGATGCTCTCGGAGGAATCGAGATTGAAATCGATGAGGAGGAACGGGGATATCTCAACCAGTATGTGCATGATATGCATCTGGAGCTGGGCACAGAGGATACTCCGGTTGAATCAGCCGGCCTGGTCACCATGAACGGTATTCAGGCGACTGCTTACAGCAGGATCCGCTATACAGCAGGAGATGATTTCCGCCGCGCGGAGCGCCAGCGCACTGTTTTGTCAAAGACGCTTGAAAAGGTCAGGTCCGCGTCCCCTGCCACGCTCGTGAAAGTGGCGGACAATGTCATGGGAGACGTCGCGACCTCCCTCTCCTCATCTGAGCTGCTCGGTCTGATTATGAAAGCCGGCAAGGCAGACCTCTCGGCGACAGGCGGTGTTCCGCTGGAAGAATACAGGGGATTCCGGACTAATTATGATGAGGGAGATTATGTCCTCCCTATGGACCTGAGCGATAATGTAATCTGGCTTCATGAGTTTCTCTTTAATGAATCGGACTACACTCTTTCTGATGAAGCGAAGGCCAGAAACACTGCGATTCAGGAGTACGGAATGTACAACAGCTGGGAAACAGGTTATTGATGCTCTGCCCGTGTCTGCTTCTGTGTTCCGCAGCAGCAGACGTGAGCAATAAACCGGAACGGGAACCGCATATACAGGTCGGAATGAGTACAGCGAGGTTACAACATGACATTAAGAGAGTTTTACGATCGGACGGGCGGAGATTACGAGGGCGTTCTCAGCAGAGTGCTTGATGAGGGACGTATCCGAAAATATGTAAAAATGTTTAAGAATGATCCATGCTATGGGGAGCTGGAGATGTTTCTGGAAAAAGGGAATGTGGAGCAGGCTTTCCGGGCGTCACATACACTCAAGGGTGTGTGCCTGAATATCGGCTTCAACAGGCTTTACAGCTATACAGATACTGTTACAGAAGCCCTGCGAAGCAAAGATCTGGCTCTGGCATGTGAGAACATGCCGCATCTGAGGGCAAGCTATAAGGAGATTATAGAAGGAATTGATGCCGCCTGTGCAGAGGAGGCGTAAAGGCCTGTCTGCCGCTCCCTGCGAGATTCGGGAAGCGCAAGTGCCTGCGCCGCTTCAGTAAGGCCGGTGTGGAGGATGATTACGAACAGCTGCGTGAATCGCGCAAGCGCGGAATGCGCTGTGCAGCACGCAGCTTTTCTCATTTTCGGGCCTCGGCTCACAGCTATGGAATAAAAGTATAAAACGTTTGTGAAATATATAAAAATTATCTAACTATAAATACGGAAGTTTGGGGAATAATGTACAAAGCCCTGCCCTTTCTTAAAAAAACATAAACTTAATATTGTGGTTTTGAAAGAATCTGTTAAAATTGTACTTGTTGATGGACGGGCAGAAATCTACACCTGGAAAATAAAAAGGAAATCACATACCGGATATTGTGCCCGGAAATCATGTCGAGGTTACATGCAGAGGTGTGGATAATGCGGGAGGCAGAGGTCTGCTGCAGGTTACCGGTATTAGAAAAGAGGTAATAATCATGAAAGGCTTTATTGAAGAGTTTAAGGAATTTATCAGCCGTGGCAATGTCATGGACATGGCAGTCGGTATCATGATCGGCGGAGCTTTCACAGCAATCGTCACTTCTCTGGTCGATGATATCATCAGTCCTATCCTGGGCGTTTTCGGAGGTCTGAATTTTGATCAGCTGAAAGTGAGTCTCGGGGGTGAGGTTACTCTGATGTATGGTAAGTTCATCACCGCAGTGATCAACTTCCTGATCATGGCTTTTATTCTTTTCTCCATTATCAAAGCTCTCAATGCTGCATCTTCCAAGATTAAGAAGCCTGAAGAGGAAGAAGCTCCCACAACCAAGATGTGCCCTTACTGCATGTGTGATGATGTAGCGATCGGCGCTACAAAGTGCCCTCACTGCGCTTCTGTCCTTCCTGTTGAAGAGACCGCAGAGCAGGCTTGATCTCCGGATATCTGAAAAATGCCGCAAGTGTGCGGCGCGGGGACAGGCGGCCGGGTAAATGACCGGCGGCAGCAAAATGAAAAACAGCGGAGACGGTTGTCTCCGCTTTTTTCTATGACAAGACCAACAAACTGACAGGGACAATTTACCGACAGGAACATTTTGCTGATGGATGATACATATACTGGCAACACGCATATACTACAGACGCAGCTGGAAAAATATGTCCGGCAGGGCCTTTATCCTCTACATATGCCGGGCCATAAAAGGCTGGTGCAGCCGGCACCCGGACTCCCGTCTTCCTGGGATCTCACGGAGGTTGAGGGCACAGATGACCTGCATGATGCGGGCGGGATTCTGTCTGACGCCATGAGGCGGACTGCCCGCCTGTGGGGGGCGGAAAGGACCTGGTATCTGGTCAACGGCTCTACATGCGGACTGCTGGCAGCGATCCGGTCTCTGGCCAGGAACGGGGCGGAGGTGATCTGTGCCAGAAACTGTCATAAGGCAGTGTTCCATGCGATCGGGCTCTCGGGATATCGGGTGCGCTGGCTCATGCCTGCCGTGAATGAAGAATGGGGTATCTGCGGCGGAATCAGTGCTCTTCAGGTGCAGGCTGCTCTCAGCAGATACCCTGCTGCAAAAGCGGTGATACTGACAAGTCCCACTTATGAAGGGATTCTTTCGGATATAAAAGGAATCTGCCGCGTCTGCCATGAGAAAGGGATTCCTGTACTGGTGGATGAAGCCCACGGAGCCCATCTGATGCCCCTTTCCGCAGCCTCCGGTTTCCCTGCCGGCGCCCTTGCGGGGGGAGCGGATCTGGTGGTCCAAAGTCCCCACAAGACTCTTCCCAGTCTCACGCAGACGGCGCTTCTTCACTTACAGGGAAGGATTGCGGATCCTGCGCGGGTGGAAGAGGAACTGGATATATTTGAGACTAGTTCGCCTTCCTATCCGCTTATGGCTTCTCTGGACGGATGTACGGGTATCCTGCGGGAGCAGGGGGAAGAACTCTTTCAGAGATGGGCTGACAGAATAGGACGCTTCGATGTGACTGTCCGCAGCAGACTTCACAGGATCCGGATCCTGGGCCATACAGATTATTCTTCTGCCTATGGAGTCTGTGATCCCGGGAAAATACTGATCGATGCCGGACCGGTCGGAATGGACGGCAGGAAGATAGCAGGAATACTCCGGGAGAAATACCGGATGGAGACGGAGATGACCCGGGGGAGTCTGGTCCTGGCCATGACCAGTATCTGCGACGAGGAGGAAGCCCTTGACAGGCTGGCCCTTGCTCTGGAAGAGATAGAAAAGTCCTGTGCCTGCAGCAGCCCTTCACCTGCAGCGGCCATGGGAAAAGTTCCTGGCCGCAATATGAAAATGAGCACAGCCCATGTAAAAAAAGAAGAGTCGAAAGAGGAAAAAAATGAGAGCGCAAAGCAGGAGATGATTGCCGGGACGGTACAGAATAATACATACATCCGGATACTTTCAGGCCTGAAGCCTGTAGTCTTCTGTACGATTGAACAGGCGGCTGCCCGGGAGTCTGAATATGTGTCTCTCGACCTGGTCACAGGCAGAATCTGTGCCGAATATCTCTATTTTTATCCTCCCGGAATCCCTGTCCTGGCTCCGGGGGAGATCATCACGAAGAAGCTGACTGAGCTTCTGAAAGAGGCAGACAGGGAAGGAGCAGCATTTTACAGACACGCCCCGGACATAAGGATGATCCGCTGTTTACGCGAGTAGGTGCCTCATCAGAAAAACCTTCTGAAAGTCCTCAGGAATTTTAAAAGGAGGCTTTATGTCTATAGAAACAAAACCCGGAGAACTCCGTGATCTGAATGCCCGCAAAGTTTTTATGATAGGAATAGGCGGATGCAGTATGTCCGGCCTCGCCCTGCTTCTCAAAAGCTATGGGTACGACGTCTCAGGCTCTACCAGTATTGATACAGAATATATTCCGGCTCTGACAAAACAGGGAATCCGCGTCTATGCCGAGGATAATCCGGAAGATATGGCAGGTTCGGATCTGGTCATTTATTCCCATGCCATAACAGCGGAAAACCCAATGGTCAAAGCTGCCCGAAAAAATGGGATCCCACTTAAGTCCAGATCCTGGCTGCTGGGCAAGCTGTCCGGGGAATTTGAGCGATCGATCTCTGTCTGCGGCACCCATGGGAAGACTACCGTCACATCAATGATTTCCCAGATCCTGATCGATACAGATCAGGATCCGACTGTTCATATCGGGGGTATTTATCCGCCGATCGGGGGAAACGTACGCAGTGGGAAAAGCAGTCTGTTCCTCACGGAAGCGTGTGAATACCAGAGAAGCTTTCTGAGCCTCCACCCCACGGGAATCGTTCTGCTCAATATTGACAGGGATCATCTGGACTGCTATCGGGACATTGACGAGATTGAAGAGACTTTTGGCTCTTTTTTGAAACAGCTGCCTGAAGACGGATGGGTGCTGGGATGCGGAGAAGACAGCAGAGTGCTGAAACTGCTCAAGTCATCGAACTGCAGAACTTTTGCCTACGGCCTTTCCGACACCTGTGATTATTACATGGAAAAACCTTCAGAGGACTCAGAAGGCTATTATCAGTTTGATTTCTGCCATAATGGCGAAAAACTGGGGCATGTGCACATGGGAATTCCCGGTCTTTTCAATGCCTTAAATGCCTTGTCAGCTCTTGGCGCGGCACATATCCTGGGCATAGATCCGGCTGCGGCCTGTGAGACAATAAGCAGATTCAGGGGAGCCCACCGCAGATTCGAACTCACCGGCACCATAAACGGAGCCGAACTTATTATGGACTACGGCCATAATCCCACAGAGATGAGATACGCGGTCTCCATTGCGCGCAAGCGCTGCAAGGGAGGCAGGCTCTGGGCAGTCATGCAGCCCAATAACTACATCAGGGTAAAGACTCTTTTTCAGGACTTTCTCACTTGTACGGAAGAGGCGGATATTACGCTTGTGACAGACATCTATGGATACAAGTACCAGGATACGGGCGACATCAGCAGCGGGATGCTGGTAGAGGGAATGCGCAGGCATCATGTCAATGCAGTCCTGACACCGGGACTTTCTGACGCTGCTGCAATGATTGAAAGCGGCGTCAGACCGGGAGACCTGGTCATAATGATGGGATGTGGAAATATCCATCTTTTAAACGATCTTCTCGTGAAAAAAGATGAAGAGCCGGTACAAGGGAAGGAGCTATCGGGAAAATGAAAGGAATCATAAGGGGAGGCGGACAAGGTACCCGCCTGCATCCTTCCACAAAAGCAGTCAATAAAAATTTGTACCCGGTCTATGACAAACCTGCGATCTATTATCCGATCTCGCTTTTGATCATGGCAGGGGTCACTGACATCCTGATCGGTGTTTCTGCGGAGCATCAGGAGGCTTACTACAGGCTGCTTGGAGACGGGAGCCGTTTTGGCATCAACATCAGCTATTTCATCGAAGAGAGGACTATGACTCCTCCGGAAATGTTTCTGCAATGCAGGAGCTTTATCGGGACAGATTCCGTCGTTGTTGCCCTCGGGGACAATATTTTTGTCGGAGAAGACATTCGACAGACCTTGGAAGACGCGGCGGAAAATTTTGAAAAAACAAAAGGAGCCACCGTCTTCTGCAAAGAAGTAGATGACCCCTGGAATTATGGTGTGGTGGAATACAAGGGCGACGGCAGTATCTGCAGTCTTGAAAGTAAGCCCCGGATTCCCAAAAGCAATAATGCGGTGACAGGGCTGTTCTTCTTCGATGACACCTTGTTTGAAGTCATCGGCAGGACAAAACCGGCTGAAGACGGCTCTATAGTGCTGGCTGACCTGCTCGTAGAGTATCTCAGGGATGGCAGGCTGAATTCCGTCCTTCTGAATGAGGGTATCCAGTGGTTTGATGCCGGAACCCCCGAGAGGCTGTATCTGGCCTCCGGCGCAGTCAGGGCTTTTCAGCAGAGCCATGAAACCCTTGCGGGAAGTATAGAAGAAGCCGCGTTTGAGAAGGGCCTGATCGACCGGAACAGACTCAGCGAACTTGCCGCGGACATGAGCGCAGTTCCATTAGGGCAGTATCTGGCAGAACTGGCGCAGAAACCGGTCAGATGTGAATGATGAGGTTATTCATTCCGTAAAGGCCGGTATACTTGACATCCTTGGCCAGCTTCATCATCATTTTTATGGCCGGCCCTTTTTCAGGATCGCTTTCATACTGCAGCTCCTTCTGATATTTTTCTACCGGATCAAAAGGTATGCCGTCATCCCTGAATCTCAGGATCAGTTCATCGCCCTTTGCAAGCATACGGATATGCACATGGTGCGGCCGTCCGTCCGTGAATCCGTGCTGGACGATATTCCCTGCCATCTCTTCTACAGACAGAGAAACGATCTCCGCTTTATGTTTCTCAAAGCCTTTTTCCAGGGCAAAGGCGACCGCGATGCGGGAGATTCCCATGACATCAAACATAGAGTCCCCTTCGAAGCAGAGTTCATTCTCCGGCAGCACGCCGAAATCCGCGGGGAGCAAAAGCATTTTTTCCCGGAAGTTCTTTCCCTTCTGACGCATTATATAAAGCACGGCAGCCATGACGACCGCCACATTGATAAAAGGTTTTGCAGCCCATGCTCCCCGATATCCGAGCCCGAAAAGGAAAGCCGCTGTCAGAGGAACAGGAAGCCCGAAATCCAGTATGAAACTGTAAATGTTGGCATAGAGCCTGCGTCCGGCTCCAATCAGATAAGACTGGAAGCAGTAGATGAATACATTCATGGGCATGGAGAGCGCAAAGAAGCGGATGGACTCGACGGCCATCTTCATGGTGGCAGCATCCCCGTTTCTGAGAAAAAGATGTCCCAGCGGCCCCGCGAAAATAAAAACGGCAGCGGCAGCAGAACAGGTCGTCATGAGCCCCTTTCGGACAGCAATTGCCTGAACATCCCGCAGGGCATCCCGGTCCTGCTCTCCGAAAAACATACTCGAGAAGGAAAGGAGTGTGCTGGCGGCTCCCAGCCACAGGGAGAAGCAGAACTTGAGTACCTGGTTGCCTACGCTCAATGCCGCGATCACTTCACTGGTAAAGGATATGGCCAGCATATGGTTGATCGTAATGCCGCAGAAGGTATTACTGAGCTTCACCACTCCTGTGGGCATGCCGGTTATAAGTATCTCACGGCATTCCGACAGACGTATTTCTTTTGTCTGAAAGTGGAAAAAAGAACTTTTGCGTATAAAGTGACTTAACACGACCAGGAAGGAGGCTGCATATCCGGCCGCAGTCGCCAGCCCGATCTGGAAAAGGCCTCCGTGCGTGATTTTGACCACAAAAAGATCCGCCACTATATCTACTACCGTCATTACTCCCGAGGATGTCACGACTATTTTATAGTCTCCGTCCATCTGCACAAAGGGGGTCAGGATATAGGTGGCGGCAAAAAAAGGCAGCCCTATACAATAACCTCTCAAATAATCGGAGGCGGGCTGCATCAGGTGGGCTATGCCTCCCCGCGCTCCCACGAGAACAGCGATCTGCCTGGAAAAAACAATGCTGAGCAGTGAAAGTATAAGAGCTGCCGCAAGAGACATAATGACGGACTGGGAAAAAATGCGGTTTGCCCCTTCCTTGTCCCCTGCGCCGATCCGCCCCGAGGCCATCACATGGCCGCCTCTGGCTATGATGGAGGTCGAAATAGTCCGATAACCTACCAGAAGGAAAGAAGTGAGTCCGATCGCGGCGACTTCGTCCACATTATAATAAGAACCTACTATGATACCATCTACAGTAGGTCCGATTGCAGTCGTCAGGTTCGAGGCGATAAAGGCGCCCATTGCAGTTGAAAACATCCGTTCAATCACAGCACTGTTGTTTCCGCTCTTATGTACTCTGCTCATTTTTCAAAGCTCCCGCTGAATAGTTGTATCCTTCTATAATTTTTAATTTTCAACACTACAATTCATTTAAAGTCCATTTACTATAATATACTACTTCGTCAAGGTCTTCACCTGTAACTAATCCGGTGTTACAGTTCAGTCCCGCCTGATTCTTGGGGCGCCTTTTGTGCATTGCTGTTGAGGTGGGCCTTGAAAAACGCCGGTACTTGCTTTTTGCAAGCCCTGTGCGTTTTTCACGGAGCGGGAGCGTCCCACAGAAACAGTGATGCACAAAAGGTGTATTGTTTTCAGCAGGGTCTGAACTGTAACAATCCGGTATAGGTCACGGCCTTCACTTGTAAGCTGTCGTTGACTTTTAAGGATGTAATTCATATAATAAGGCAAGGTGAAAGCCATTTGAAAAGCTTCGCGGCCATTGGCCCATGGATGCAGGACGGATTTTCTTCTGATCTCCGCCTGACGACGGCGGGATCATCCGCCGGTTCATGAGGAGCGTAAATTGATAAAAATGCAGAGATTGAATATTTTTCAGAGAAAGGACATCAACATGAAGCATATCGTGACATTGGATACCCGTGATATGGCAAAGAGCGCTGTCAAGGGCGGCTGCGGCGAGTGCCAGACTTCCTGCCAGAGCGCATGCAAGACCAGCTGTGGTGTTGCAAACCAGGCCTGTGAAAACAAGGACGCGGAATAATACAGAACAGCATGATCGTAAGCCTTCCTCTGAAGGCAAAAGGACATACATATTATGAGCCATGTACTCTTTGAGTTACTCTCTGAGCGCATGGCTCATTGCGTGTATAAAAAGGTTTAATTCTTACATGATTCATCAATATATTTTAAACGGTTACCATATTATTCTGGATGTGAACAGCGGCAGTATCCATGTCACAGACGAAAAGGCCTACGAGGCGATCCGCCTGACGGACCAGGGGAAGAACCCGGAAGAAATCAGGCAGGCTCTTTTTGCCCGATACGGCAGGAAAGAGCAGGATCCTGAGCAGGGGATCAAGGCCGATGGTGTCGCAGGCCATGGGATCAAGGCCGATGGCATTGCAGACCATGGGATCAAGGCTGATGGCATTGCAGACCATGGGATCAAGGCCGATGGTGTCGCAGGCCATGGGATCACAGATGCTGAGATCACTGAATGTCTGCAGGACATTGAGGAACTCCGCGCAGCCGGGAAGCTGTTTTCTGAAGAGAATTACGCGGACAAGGCATTTGATCTCAAAAAGAGAAATACCGTGATCAAGGCTCTGTGCCTTCTGGTCGCCCATACCTGCAATCTGAACTGCAGCTACTGCTTTGCGGCGCAGGGCAATTTCCACGGACAGCACGGTCTCATGTCTTTCGAAACCGGAAAGAGGGCACTTGATTTTCTGGTGGAAAACTCCGGAATGCGCCGCAACCTGGAAGTCGATTTCTTCGGCGGAGAACCGCTGGTCAACTTCGAAGTCTGCAAACAGCTGGTCGCCTATGCCCGTTCCATTGAAAAGGAAAAAAACAAAAACTTCCGCTTCACACTGACCACAAACGGCATCGGTGTCACCGATGAAGTGATCGAGTGGGCCAACAGAGAGTGCTACAATGTCGTCCTGAGCCTCGACGGACGGAAAGAGGTCAATGACCGCTTCCGCAAGGACTATGCCGGCAGGGGAAGCTATGACAGAATCGTTCCCAATTTTAAGAAATTTGTGGAAAAGAGAGAGGGCAGGGGCTATTACATGCGGGGCACCTTCACCCACTTTAACACGGACTTTACCAGGGACATCTTCCACATGGCGGACGATCTGGGTTTCTCGGAACTCTCCATGGAACCGGTCGTAGCAGATCCGGACAGTCCCTCGGCGCTGAAGGAAGAGGACCTTCCCGTCATTTTTGAGCAGTATGAGATCCTGGCAAAGGACATGATCCGCAGGGAACGCGAGGGAAAACCGATCACCTTTTACCATTATATGCTGGATCTGGAGCACGGACCCTGCATCTACAAGCGCATTTCCGGGTGCGGCTCCGGAACGGAGTATCTGGCGGTGACTGCTTCGGGAGACCTGTATCCCTGCCACCAGTTTGTAAACGATCCCGAATACAAAATGGGTGACATCCGGAACGGCGTCACCAACACAGAACTTCGGGATTCATTTAAACTCTGCAACGTCTATTCGCGCCCCGAGTGCGCGGACTGCTGGGCAAAGCTCTACTGCTCCGGCGGCTGCGCCGCCAACGCCTATCACGCTGCAGGGGACATTCACGGCACCTATCAGATGGGCTGTGAAATATTCAAAAAGAGAATTGAGTGCGCGCTCATGATCAAAGTGGCGGAGGCGATGGATAAACAGTGAACCTGAAGGTTTTTGCAAAAACGCGTCCCTGACCATGGCGGAGAGTGAACATGTATTAGAGATTCTGCCCCGCCCCCGGGTGATCAGTATTTGGGATACCGGCTGAGCAGATTGCTTGCTCCGGTAATATAGTCCATGCTGACATCATAGAGACGGGCCAGGGCCAGGAACTGTTCAATGTGCATATAGGAGAGCCCTGTTTCGAAAGCGGAATAGCTTTGCTGTGTGATTCCCAGGTATTCAGCAACTTCCGTCTGGGAGAGCCCGTTTTTCTTTCTCAGACTTTTCAGACGCAGGCATATATGCGGGGGATAGGGAGGCGGACGTTTTCTTTTTTCCATGGTTCCCTCCTTTCTTTCAGAAATGCCTTACCCGCTTCCTGACCATGCTTGTGGTTATGAGCGGAACTTGCGGATCCGTGAGTGAGAAGCAAGGCACTGCTCCGCGCCGCGGGCGCTTTCCTCTCTGATTCTTTACTATCATTATTCGACATTTCGTGTCTGAAAAAACGGACTGGCGCGGCGGTAATGAGGCGATAATGAGGCGGTAATGAGGCGATAATGAGGCGGTTAATAAGGCGGGAATAAGGGGAAATAAGGGGTTGGTCAGGCTCCTGCGATAATTAAAGCGGCAATGAAAAAAATCTGCTCAGTCGTGCGCACAGCAGACGGCTGTTATATGATACAATGGTCGATGATTGACAAATGAGACATAAAGAGAGTGAACTGCTTTCAGCCGGGAGGATCAGAGATCTGGCCCGGCAGGCACAGCAGAATGATTATTTGACTCACACAGGATTTCTGTCACTTTCGGAACAGTCGCTTGCGGCTGTGGAGACTGATGCTTCCGGCGGAGGGAAAACGTCAGGGGAGGGTCAGTATACAGGGACTCGTCATTTCTTTTACGGCGGTTTTCCGGAGGCTGACAGGAAGGTGCTCTTTTTTCTCCCTTCCTATATGGATGAGGACGAGCTTCTTCGTCAGGAGGAAGCAGGGGAAGGTATTTTGTCCTGCCTGAAGCTGACCGTGCGAGGAGCCCGTTTTACAAAAGAGATCGGACACCGGGACTGCCTGGGGGCACTGATGAACCTGGGGGTCGGCAGGGAAACGGTAGGAGACATAATGATCACCGAAGACGGGACAGCTGCCTATATCTATGTGCTGTCCTCTATAGCGGAACATATCTGCAGGGAACTTGTCACGGTGGGACGTGCCCATGTGGACCTGGAAATCGTCCCTCCCTCATCATGCACTGTGCGCCCGGTGCTGGTTGAACGCGCCGGCAGTGTGGCTTCTGTCAGAATCGACAGTCTTGTCGCCTTGGTCTTTCGTCTGTCCCGTTCTTCGGCTCAGGAACTGGTCGCGCAGGAGAAGGTTTTTGCGGATGGAAGGATCGTGGTCTCAGCTTCCTGGGAACCGGCGCCCGGCTGCAGAATCTCTGTCCGGGGGCACGGCAAGTTTATTTATGACGGGGAAGAAAAGAAGACAAAAAAAGGCAGGCTTTTCGTGAAGACCAGAGTCTTTTCATGAAATATATGATTTTGTTTTCATGAAATATATAATTTTGTTTTCGTGAAATGTCTGTTTTTGTATGGATGTTCGTGATAATACCTGTGTAATGTGCAAATTGGACGCGGCAGCATTTGATTTTGTTTGAAAGGAGGATGGCGCAGGTACGATCCCTGTGTCAGAAGAGGCAATGACATATCAGGAGGCATATCGCAAATTAGAGGAATATGGACAGGAACATGTGCTCAAATATTATGAAGAGCTGAGCGAAGAAGACAGGGCGGAGCTTCTGCAGCAGATCGAAGAGACAGATTTCTCAATCGTCAAATATGTGGAGCACAAGGGCGAAGCAGCCGCAGAAGGTGTGATTTCTCCCATCGGAGCCATGGAACTGGATGAGATTGAAAAACGCCGCGATGAATTTAAAAAGATCGGCCTTAAAGCAGTCAAAGAGCGGAAGGTTGCCGCGGTTCTGCTGGCGGGAGGAATGGGTACCCGCCTTGGTTCCGATGACCCCAAGTGCATGTACAATATAGGTATCACACAGCCGGTCTATATCATGCAGCGGCTGGTGGAAAACCTGATGGAAGTCGTGGATGAGGCGGGGGCTTATGTTCCTTTCTTCATCATGACCAGCGACAAAAACCACGACAAGACCGTTGCCTTCATGGAAGAAATGAAATACTTCGGCTATGATCCCTCCATGGTCTATTTCTTCAAGCAGGAGATGGCTCCGGCCACTGATTACAGCGGAAAGGTCTACATGGAGAGCAAGAGCAGAATCTCCACTTCCCCCAACGGAAACGGCGGCTGGTTCCAGTCCATGAAGCGCTGCGGCCTGATCGACGTGATCCATGAACTGGGCATCGAATGGCTCAACACCTTTGCGGTCGACAATGTGCTGCAGCGGATCGCGGATCCGGTTTTTGTGGGCGCTACGATCGCGTCAGGATGCGCCTGCGGCGCCAAGACCGTCAGAAAGGCGGAACGCGACGAGCGCGTCGGCGTCATGTGCCTCAAGGACGGCCGTCCCTCTATTATTGAGTACTACGAGATGACTCCCGAACTTCTGGATGCCAAAAACGAGAATGGCGATCCCGCCTATAATTTCGGCGTGATCATGAACTATATCTTCCGGGAGAAGGACCTCGAGCGCATCGTGGATGAGTCCCTGCCGGTCCATGTCGTGGAGAAAAAGATCGCCTGCCTTGACGCGGACGGAAATCCGGTTTCCCCCGAAGAGCCCAACGGCTACAAATTTGAACAGCTCGTACTCGATATGGTACAGGAGATGGACTCCTGCCTGCCGGTCGAAGTGGACCGCGAACACGAATTTGCGCCTATTAAAAACAAGACAGGAGTGGACTCTGTGGAGAGCGCCAGAGAACTTTGCCTGAAGAACGGCATCAGGCTCTAATGCATCCTTTCAGTGTCCGTGGGGGCAAGCTGCACCGGAAGCCGGTGCGAATTCCTGCTGATCCGGCCATGGCCTGTGAGTAACCGCCGCTCCGGATGGCATCCGGGGAGGAAAGGAGGAAGATGTTTCGTTTATGGGTGAGAGAATGGAAAGATAACCATCTCATCAAAGATACAGTGATTGAAGATTCTTCTGACGATACACGTACACACAAAGTGTTCCGGGCTCTGGAGACGGCATGCGTCGAGTTTGATCTGGCAGTTCCGGTCTGGCTGGATGCCACGGTCAGGGATTTTCAAAGGCACGCCAGGGCAAGATTTACCCGTGATGCTTTTGTAGAGGAAATAGATTTCGACTATCTGGAAATATATGTGATCGAAGAAGACTGCCTGTACTGATACCCCGTCAGGGCTGTTGAACGCCGGACAAGCCCGGCTGCCCGGCATTATCTTTTACCGCTGACCTCTGACAGGGCGCGCGGAGGGCAGGCCCCGGCCGCCCGGCATTATCCGCAGCTACATTGCAATTCGCAGATATAAATACGGCTACAGACTGCCCCCGCACCGAAGACCCTGCCTGTCCGGTGCGGGGGCAGTGGCTTTGACAGACCTTTACATTCACCTGATGCTGTTATAATATGATGTCTGGGACAGAGGGCGGCGGGAAGGCCCTGCCCTGTTTGAGCCGGTGAACTGTGTTTATGTCAGCAAGTCTCGTGACAAAAAAGCATGCAGTTTCTCAATTTGATAGAAAAAAACACACAAAAATAACACAATTCCCACCTAAACTGAGTACATCAGAACGAAATTGAAATAGCAACGATCCGGCACTTTGTCCTGTGCCGGGCGCTCTTATTCATGATCCGGTCAGGGTGAATTTGTTTTCCGCTCCGCAGCGGACAAGGCCCTGCCCGGTGCACAGGACGGCAGGATCGGCTCTGCCCTGTGTGAATGATTTAGAAGTGGAAAGGGGTCAGTCATGTGGGACGAAAGAGTAAATGACGAGAATAGCGGGAATGTCGGACAATCCGGAACAGATACTCCGGATACCGGTTTTTCTTTTAATACTGCAGGAGATATGACGGAGAAGCAGGAGAATAGTCCGGGGACAACAGCCCCTGAAAATATTTCCTCCGCTGCAGCTGTAAATCCCTTTGCGGACGCGCACAGCTGGAACACCGGCAAGTACGCCGGGACAAATGATGAAAGTTCAGTCAAGGACCGGGGCAGAACTGCCGTGAGCGGCGATTCATATCAGACCCGTGACACATCCGCAGCTGCATTCAGCGGAAGCGGGTCCGGAACAGGGTTCGGAGCCAACACCGGAGCCTCCGAAAGCTCCGGAGGATTCTCCAATGGAGGTTATACATATTCCACCAGAACGGACACATCCGCATCCGGAGCAGGCAGTGCTTACAGCTCAGCAGGCGCGCCCGGATCGGGCGGCAGCGGTGCTTACGGTTCATCAGGTGCGCCTGGATCAGGCGGCAGCGGTGCTTTCGGTTCAGCAGGTGCGCACGGATCAGGCGGCAGCGGTGCTTTCGGTTCAGCAGGTGCGCCCGGATCAGGCGGTGCTTACGGCCCGGCAGGAGCAGCCGGCAGAAATCCTTCTTATGGAGGATCAGCAGGCCCGTCGGGCACAAGCGGTCCCGATGCATCAGCGGGGACCGGCGGCAGAGGGACAAATGCTGTCGGCACCGGCCGCTATTACGATTACAGCCGCAATTCATCCGGCAATAACGGCGGAGCAGGGAATGGTTCCGGCCGCAGAGGAAAGGCCAAAGGACGCCTTGCCGCCATTTTGGCTGTAATTCTATTCTTCATCCTCGGAGCGGGTGCAGGTGCCTATATTTCCAGCCGCGGTTCAATTTCGACAACGAGCAGCTCGGCCGGGGCGGAGTCCAAAACGGAGGGATCTGCCCGGGTAGAAGAAAAGACCGGGAAAGACAATTCACAGGAGGTGGGAAGCACTCCGGCGGAGAAAAAAGATGCTGATGAGAGCACTCCTGTGTCAACGGAGTCTCTGTTTTCAGAGAATCCCTCGATCCGGCAGGTTGAGGCAGTAGACGCCCAGGCAGCAGGCGTAAACACGGTCGTTGCGGATGTTGCCGAGAATGTGATGCCCGCGATCGTCTCGGTCTTCAACAAATACACTGAGGAAGCCCAATTTTTCGGGCACCCGTATACGCAGGAAAATGAATCGACGGGTTCCGGAATCATCATCGGAGAGAGCGACGGAGAGATCCTGATCGTCACCAACAACCACGTCGTAGAAGGTGCGGACAGCCTGAGTGTCCAGTTTATAGATGAGGAAAACTGCCAGGCTGCCCTGAAGGGCACCAATGCCGCTTCAGACCTGGCGGTCATAGCGGTCAAGCTCAGCGACCTGTCCGATCAGACTAAAAATTCGATCGCCATTGCCGGACTTGGCGATTCCAACTCTCTGCGCATCGGTGAGCAGGTGATCGCGATCGGCAACGCCCTGGGATACGGACAGTCTGTCACAGTCGGTTACGTCAGTGCGCTCAACCGTGAGTTTTCTGAGGAGGACGGCATCACCGGCACTTTCATCCAGACGGATGCCGCCATCAACCCCGGCAATTCCGGCGGAGCCCTCCTCAATGCAGAAGGAAAAGTAGTCGGCATCAATTCCAATAAGATCGGCGGTAATGCCATAGAGGGTATGGGGTTCGCAATCCCTATTTCCAAGGCGATTCCGATCATCGACGACCTCAAGATGCAGGAGAGCAAGACCAAGGTCGCGGAAGAAGAACGCGGCGTGCTCGGTATTCGGGGCATCTCGGTCACTTCTGATGTCGCCAGCGCCTACAACATGCCGGTCGGCGCTTACGTCGAGGAGGTCATCGAAGGAAGCGGCGCAGCCGATAGCAATCTGGTCAAGGGTGATGTCATCATCGCAGTCAACGGCACTGAGGTCACCAGCATGGAGAGCCTGGCTACACAGCTGTCCTACTACAGTGCGGGGACAGAGGTGACTCTGACCATAAAGCATCCTGTGGACGGCGGAGATTATGAAGAGAGAGAAGTGAAGGTAGTGCTTTCCAAAGCATCCGATCTCCCGACACAGGAGAGCCGCGGAGATATGGGAGAACAGCAGCAGGGACAGCTCGAAGAGGGTATACCCGATGAGTCTACTCAGGGCCTGTTCCCGTTCATGTTTGGATTCTGATAAGAACCGGCCCCGGCCCGCGTTATACGCGGGGCGGGGCATTGCGGCGTTATCGGAACCGGAATATACGGAGTAAAACTGCTTATGGCAAATACAAATAACAATGATCATGGGAATGGAAACACACATGAAACAGAATACTGTGTCATGTGCAGAAGACCTGATACCTCGGCTGGGAAAATGATCCATATGCCGGGGAATCTTTGTGTGTGCGGAGACTGCATGCAGAAGATGATGGATTTTGCCGGCAAAATGGATCTGTCAAATTTTGCCGGCAGTCCCTTTATGAATCCCGGACTGTTTAACCTGTTCGGCAGTCGTGACGGACAGAATGGAAAGCAGGATGATTCATCCGCAAAAAGCAGGAAGGGGTCTGCCGGAAATTCCCGGGGCAGCTCATCCGGGGCGCCCGGGGAAGACGATGCTGCTCAGTCTGACATGCTTTCTGTGCCGGAGGGCGCAGGAGATTCCTCCGCTTCCGGACAGGAATACGCCCGGGATCCGTCTGACGGTGACTTCAGAGAAGTGACAGATGATTCTTCTCCGGAGGATGTGCCTGTCGAGATTGAGATCCGCGTTCCGGCGGATGGCATGGAGAACCCCTTTGAGAATATAGAATCCTTCGAGGAGGACGACGAGGACGAGGACACCGGGGAGAAAAGCGGCGGCAAAAGCGGCAGAAAAGGGCCTTCGATCAGCTTTCTGAATCTCGGAGACCTTTTCGGCAACGGAGGAGGTTTCGGACAGGGCGGAGGCCCCAAAGTCAAAAAGAAGAAGAAAAACGCACGCAAACCAGTCTTTTCCATTGATAACATTCCGGCTCCCCACAAGATCAAAGAGGAACTGGACAAATACGTCATCGGCCAGGACCGGGCCAAAAAATTCATTTCCGTGGCCGCCTATAACCACTATAAGAGGGTCAAGACGGGCACAATGGATGAAATTGAAATAGAGAAATCCAACATCCTTCTGATCGGCCCGACGGGCTGCGGCAAGACCTATCTGGTCCGCACGCTTGCGGATCTTCTGGACGTTCCTCTTGCCATCTCAGACGCGACATCTCTTACTGAGGCGGGATACATCGGTGATGACATTGAGAGCGTGATCTCCAAGCTTCTGGCGGCAGCCGACAATGACGTGGAGAAGGCTGAGAAGGGAATCGTTTTTATCGATGAAATTGACAAGATCGCCAAAAAGAAAAACACGAATTCCAGGGATGTCAGCGGCGAATCAGTACAGCAGGGTCTTCTGAAACTTCTGGAAGGAGCAGAGATAGAGGTCCCTGTCGGCGCCAGCAGTAAAAACGCTATGGTTCCTCTGGTGACAGTGAACACCAGAAACATCCTGTTTATCTGCGGCGGCGCCTTCCCGAATCTGGAGACCATCATCCGGGAGCGACTGAAAAAGCAGACCTCTATCGGATTCGGGGCGGTTTTGAAGGATGCTTTCGACGAAGATAAGAATATTCTGGACAAAGTGACCAACGAAGACCTGCGGCGTTTCGGCATGATCCCCGAATTCATCGGCAGGCTCCCTGTGCTCTGTGTATTGCAGGGACTCAATACAGAGATGCTGGTCAGGATACTCCGTGAACCCCGCAACGCGATCCTTAAACAGTATCAGAAGCTGCTGGCTTTGGACGAGGTCGACCTTCAGTTCGAAGAGGATGCCATGCAGGCCATTGCCGAGAAGGCCTTGGAGCGGGACACCGGAGCCAGGGCGCTCAGATCTGTCATCGAAGAATTTATGATGGACATTATGTATGAGATTCCCAAGGATGATAATATCGGTACTGTGACGATTACCCGCGCCTTTGTGGAGGGCAGGGGAGGTCCGGTTATCGGGATCAGAACCGATCATCTCCGGCAGATTCCCATGAGTCCAGAATCATCCGGTCCGGAGCCCGCGGGCGTATGACTTTAGGCCCTCAGCTGTCTGTCTTTTGCGGAGTACAGGCATTCAGGGATATTGTCCGTAACGGGAAAGTTTCTGAAAAGAACCGGAAACTCCGAAGATAAGGATAATGGCACGGAGCAAAGGAAAAGAATCCGGGGAAAGAGAAAAGGAAAGAAAAAAACCATAGAGAAAACCATAGAGAGAAGCCGGCTGAAAAAACGAGACGGAAAAGAAGGGGAGTTTTATGGAAAAAAGAACAGGACTGAACAGAAAGGACATGAAGAGAGACCGTAAACAGGGGAGAAGAAGTGCGGAGAGGAAATCTGTTTCCACAGCCTCTGTTCTGGCCGTCCTCACGTCGTTTCTCATGATCATCAGCGGTTTTTGCGCTGTCTGCGTACAGGCAGGGGCTGCAGAACCGAAGACAGAAGTCATCAAAACAACTTCAGAAGAAGAATTTGCTTCTGAAAGTTCCATCCTTGTCAAGGAAAACCAGGGATCTATTTCTATAAAAACCAATGAGGTCGAGGAATATTCCTCGGGCAGGCTGATTGTAAGCGTCAAAAACGGCGAGGAAGTTAATCTGACGTCCTATGGCGCTTCCAAAATGGTGCAGAGCACCTTTGGCACGAATATCCTTCAGTTTTCCTCCGGGGAAGCTGCGAAGAATGCGGCGGAAAAAATCCGGGGGCTCTCCGGAGTCTCCTATGTGGAAGCTGATGACATGTCGATGGATTTAGGTGACACAGAGGTCGAAGAGATCCTGTTTGAGAAGGATGCGGAATCAGACAGTGCTTCCGGAAAGACTGCCGTAACAGGCGCGGATGAGTACAATTTAAAAAACAATCCGGCCACGCTGGGTACGACCGGGGGAAAGGCCACGGGATATGATATAGAGAGCGCGGGCCAGGATATAGCCTACGATTCGAGTGTCCGGATCGGGGAGGTATCGACTTCCGCTTCATATATGTCCTGGGGAGTGGAACATATCAAAGCTCACAACTATGCTGCCTACATCAGGCCGCTTACTTCGAGATCTATTAAAGTGGCAGTTGTCGACAGTGGTGTTGCCTCACATACAAGACTCAAGGGGCGCCTTCTCTCAGGAATAGATCTGGTGGACAATGATAAAAATGCTGCTGATTACAACGGGCACGGTACCCATGTAGCCGGGACTATAGTGGATTGCACACCTGGCCTCAAGGTCTATATTCTTCCGGTACGTGTCATGAATTCCTCCGGAATGGGATCCCCCTCTGCAGTAGGAAACGGCATTCGCTACGCTGCCAATGCCGGCGCCAAGGTCATCAATCTCAGCCTCGGCGGGAGGACACGCTACAAATACATTGAAGACTGCGTTGCATATGCCCACAGAAAAGGCGCGACAGTTGTTGTTGCTTCCGGAAATGAGAATGAGAATGTCCGCTATTCCTGCCTGGCGCATTTATCGACACCGATCGTCGTGGGCGCAATCAATGATAACAATACACGGGCCGGTTTTTCCAATTACGGCTCGACTGTCGACGTCGCAGCTCCCGGAGTAGATATCATCAGCTGCTGGCTGGACAACGCATACGCAATTGCAAGCGGAACATCTATGGCTGCTCCTCATATCTCGGCGGTTGCGGCCATGCACCGGCTGATGCGTCCAACTTATTCAGCGGATCAGATACACAGGATTGTCAGATACTATGTAAAAGACATCGGGAAAAAGGGCTGGGACAATTATTTCGGAACCGGCATTCCTTACCTGACTAAGGCGATTTCTCCTAACAAAGTGACTCTGAACAGGACGACAGCCACACTTCAGGTGAAGAAAACACTGACCCTGAAGGCGACAATCTCACCTGCCTGCTCAGGTTTAAAGAATAAACTGACCTGGTATACCAGCAACAAGGCAGTAGTAACCGTTTCAGGCGGAAAACTGACCGCCAGAAAGAAGGGTACCGCGACGATCACGGTGAAAACAGGAAACGGGAAAAAAGCCACCTGTAAAGTGACGGTCACGGACTAAATCGTCTGCCTGGCATACCATAGCCCCGGGGCATACCCGGGACATTGTTCACACGTCCCGCAATAAAAAACCGGCTTCCGACCAATGCCATTAATTGAAATGACATCGGGCGGGAGCCGTTTTTTGTCTGCGGTTTTATCTCAGTGCAGGAAGACTCCCGCTTCTTTAAGCGAAGCGGTGGGATTAAAAATTGCAGCCTGCCCGTCTCAGCGGCGGGGCACAATCCCCCGCTTAGATAAACGCCCCCGCACACATTCATCACAGGATGACTGCAGCAAATGAACTCTGAATCAGGCCTGCCTGGCTGCAGCCTTTGAACTCTGGATCAGGCCTGCTTCGCCGCGGCCTTTGAACTCTGGATCAGGCCTGCCTGGCCGCAGTCTTTGAACTCTGGATCAGGCCTGCCTGGCCGCGGTCTTTGAACTCTGGATCAGGCCTGCCTGGCCGCGGTTTTTGATCTGGGTGTCATCAAATCTTTATAAAAAGCAGCTGTGCAGGCATGCTGGCAGCAGCCTATCCATATGTTGGCAAGCCCCAGAGAAAAGATTCCCAGCAGGTGGAGGGGGATCAGTCTCAGTATAAGCAGGATAAAGCGCATGCGGTTACCCTGCATCATTTTTCGGGAGGCAGCCAGAATCATGCCGGGATGACGGTCGGGAAAATCGAGCAGCAGATAATTGACCATTGCGTAGGTCGTGACCCAGTAGGTAAAGGCGATGAAGCAGAGCAGGCTCATCCCCAGTACGAGAGGAATATTTTTGAGTATTTCGTCTGCCGAAATATAATACAGTAGAAATTGAAGCGGCAGCAGGCTGACATATTCGCCGGTGGTCACAAAAAAGCGGATCCGGACTGTTCTGTCGGCATTTTCCAGAAAAGGAAGGAGCAGATCTCTGACAGAAGCGGGCTGACCATACTGCAGATTGAGAAAGACAGAGGAGAGGCCGACTCCGAGCATGCTTGCAAAGACAGACGTGATAAGGCCTGCTGTCAGATTGGTAAGCAGAGTCAAAGCGCTGCTGCGGAAAGAAAAAGAGGAGCCGATCTGGTTTAAAAGGAGTGTAATGGAGGTATAGAGAAGAAAACTCCAGACAGCGACACTCAGATTTCCCAGCAGGGAACGCCTGGCATCAGCGAAAAGTTCGGCACCGTTTTTATATTTTTTCATAATATTTACCCATTTGCCGGTTTATACCATTTAATCCCGGAATTCTGACTGCGGCGACGGAAAAACCGATCCGGGTCTGAACTCAGGCCTGCTGAATGCCTGGGGGACTACATAAAAAACACATAAGTGCTTATATTGGGGACTACGTAAAATCATATGAGAATTCATATGGAGGACTACATGGGAGACTACTTCAAAAGAGGCTGGGACGGAAGCTGCTCCAACAGCTCGTCCAGTGTCATTCCATATTGCCGGTAAAGAGTCTCATTCAGTTGTGCTCTTGCTGCGGGATCGGAGAGTGTTTCACTTAAAGTGCGGACAGCATACCACAGGTAAACGATATTGATTATGATGGCGGCGATACCTAAGCAGAATGCAATCTTGCCGATGCGGGAGAATTTCATGTTTCCCCCTTTAGAGAGTACGGCAAACACAATAGCCATAGAAGCGAAAAAAAAAGGTGCGATCACAGGGATGAGAAGAGTGGAGGGAATCGCGACGGCACCCAGGAAAAAAGCCAGTACCTCCAGGCGCTTCATATAATATGCTTCCCGTTTCATGGAAATCCTCCCCGATCTAGATGAATCGCGCCAAACAATCGTGTTTCCGCCCTGCGGCAAGGGCCCTGCAGCAGGCCTTCCGCTCCCTTGGGCTGCTTTAATGGACGGACTGGCGGGCATACACAGCTCATAATCCGGCGCTCTGAAATATCTGTAAATGCCCTGGCGTGCACGCATTTGCAGACGTTTTCCTCGCTGCTTTATCATAAATATAGAGTACATTTACGCTTTATGCAAATAATTAAATGAATCTGTCACTGTACTGTGGTACTGACGCTGCTTTTAAGACCGGCACGAAACAGGTGTTTTCGGGCGGTTTTACGGATTTTGGAGCGCGAAGTTCATAATCGGGGGCGGGATGCTGAAAATAATACAGTGGCGAATGCCCAAAATTATTCTTGACATATATATAGCTGTGCTCTATTATACACATAATTTGAATAACGATTACTTTTCTCTTATTCAGAGTGGTGGAGGTACATAGGACCTGTGAAGCCACGGCAACCCCTCAAGCATCAGCTTAAGGAAGGTGCCTGCCTGAGCGAGAGTCATTTATTTCAGACTGAGGATTTTTTCGCAGAATTTGTGTTTGAATGACGATCGAACAATAAGGGGATGCTGCTTTCATCCCACATGTTTTTCATGTGGATTTTTTTTACTCTTCCGAAAAAGTCCAGGCGCGCCTCGCTGAGACATCAGGGAAGATATCCGCGTTGTAAAGTTTTTTGTAATATGTACTTCGAAATTGGAGACTTCTCCGGGGGGCAGTCCGTGGGGTTGGCAGTGTTCCGGGATAAACTCTGTTTGTGAAGTACAGCCTATCGACAATTTTTACAATATTAAAGGCGAAAACAATTATTCAATATTAAAGACGATAATTTATCATTTACATTTTTAGAAGATCCGTATTATATGGAGAAGGGAGAACATGGACAAATTTATTTTTACATCTGAATCCGTCACGGAAGGACACCCCGATAAGGTTTGTGATGCTATTTCTGATGCTGTTCTGGACGCATGCATGGCGCAGGACCCCATGAGCAGAGTAGCCTGTGAGACAATGGCTTCCACCGGATTTGTGATGATTTGCGGTGAGATCACTACAAAGGCTGTTGTCAATTATCAGAAGGTTGTGCGCGACACGGTGAGAGAGATCGGATATATCAGTTCGGAAACCGGATTTGATGCCGATACCTGTGCGGTCATGGTGGCGCTGGACAGACAGTCTCCCGATATTGCGATGGGTGTAAATAATGCTCTTGAGAACCGTGGAGACGATGATGGCAATATGGAGACCGGTGCAGGCGACCAGGGTATGATGTTCGGCTTTGCGTCCAATGAGACTGACGAATATATGCCCATGCCCATTTCACTTGCCCATGCGCTCACCCGCAGGCTGGCCCAGGTCCGCAAGGAACATATACTTTCTTATCTCAGACCCGACGGCAAGGCACAGGTCTCTGTGGAATATGACGAAAACGGCAAGGCGTTCAGAATTGATGCGGTAGTTCTTTCCACACAGCACAGACCGGAAATATCCCAGGAAGAGATTCATGAAGATATGAGAAAATATGTCATCGATCCCGTTCTTCCCGCGGAAATGGTCGATGAAAACACAAAGTATTATATCAACCCGACCGGACGTTTTGTGGTCGGCGGTCCCAACGGCGACGCGGGCCTGACAGGCAGGAAGATCATCGTTGACACCTATGGGGGATATGCCCGTCACGGCGGCGGTGCATTCTCGGGCAAGGACTGCACCAAGGTGGATCGCAGCGCCGCTTATGCGGCACGTTATGTTGCCAAGAACATGGTTGCGGCAGGATTCGCGGACAAGATGGAAATCCAGCTTGCCTATGCCATCGGAGTTGCGCGCCCCATGTCGGTCATGGTGGACACTTTCGGGACGGGCAGAATACATGAGCAGAAGATTGTCGAGATAATCAAAGAAGAGTTCGATCTCAGACCGGACGGAATCATCAAAATGCTCAACCTGCGCCGGCCTATTTACAGACAGACCGCGGCTTACGGGCACTTCGGCCGTCCAGATCTGGATCTCCCCTGGGAGAAACTGGACCGCGTCGAGAAACTCCGCGCCCGGCTGGCACAATTATAAGACTGACATATTTATAAAACCGGCAGAATTATCAAACTGATGGAATTATAAGACTGGCGATTTGTTATAAAGAAAAAACAGACAGCCGCACTTTGCGGCTTGGGAGAGGAGAGCCCGGCCTGCGGCGGACAAGGATCTGGTCCGTCACAGACCGGGTTTTTACGTCCTGCGGTTATTTCATGACGGATTAATGCTTTTTCTGCCCTGCGATGTTTACAGACCGGCTGAAGAAGAGGGGGGCGGAACCGCATTCTCTATATCCTTCTGACTCATGCTGTCGGGAACTTTTCCGGGCAGAAAGAAAGGGAAAAAGGAAAGGGAAAAAGAAAGAGGAGAGAACGTAATAACGTGCGTATATAATCGATAATAAAAACACAAAAATAACGAAAAAAATCCGGAAAAAGCATTGACAGACACGGACCTTTTTGTTAACATATCATTTGTTCGCGCGAGAAAAGTGCAGAACAACAATACCGATACGGAGAGGTATCGAAGCGGTCATAACGAGGCGGTCTTGAAAACCGTTTGTCCTAACGGGCACATGGGTTCGAATCCCATCCTCTCCGCTCAAAACACTTCTTCGTGTTTTACAAATAAATATACCACATTGGTAGGTATCTTTTTGGAGAAATACCCAAGAGGCCGAAGGGGCTCCCCTGGAAAGGGAGTAGGTCGGGAGAACCGGCGCGAGGGTTTGAAATGAACCGACGTGATCGACAAAATGGTTCGTTTCATTTTTTTATCCCCTAAAACCTGAAAAAACGCAGCTTGCTTAACAATTCATAAAAACTTTCTTAAAAAAGTATAAAATAATTGTTGACAAGATAAAAGAGCTGTGATAGACTCAGGAAGTTGTCGCGCAAGACAAAAACACGACAACGACACAAACCGAAGACCTGCCCTGCAGGCTCCGGAACACATTCCCAACCTTATATGAGAACCAGACA